>JASLRP010000232.1 GCA_030743915.1 SAR202 cluster bacterium
GTGACCCAGGCCAACGAGTCCACCGGCGCGTCATCACCTGCGGTGCATGTCGAAAAACTGTTCCAAGGCCCCGTCGTATCCGGCGGCGACCTTGTGGAGTCCGGTGGCATCAAACAGAACGAAGGTGTCGCCCTGGTCAAAGGCTCCAACGACGACTCCAACGAACCCATCCAGGAGGCGACATCCTTCGGATTCTGCCCCGAGTGCGGCAAAGAGATGAAAGCCCTGAAAACCCCGAAATTCTGTCCGCACTGCCGCGAGCAGTTGACCTCCTGATTGACGGTTGCGGAGTGTATTGGTTACAAATTACCATGCAGACCTGCCAACATCCGCAGGCCAATCCTGAAACCTGAATACCTGACACCCAATTACCTGACACCCGAACCCCCGACTTGGAGAATGCCCCGTGACACAACACGGACACTCGCACCGACATTACAACGAGGCCATGCTGAGCGTCGAGGACGCGCTGGAGCGCATCCTCGGATATTTTGACGTTCTGGACGTCGAGGAGAAACCCATCCTCGACGCCGTGGGGCAGGTGTTGGCTGAGAACGCAACCTCGCGATTCAACATCCCGCCGATGGACAACTCGGCTATGGACGGCTACGCGGTGCAGGCCACCGACGTCCAAGGCGCCTCTGCTGAGTCTCCGGTGACTCTGAGCGTCATCGGCTCTGTGGCCGCAGGCTCTCTGCCTACCGAGACGGTGCGTCCGGGGACTGCTATCAGAATTATGACCGGCGCTCCCGTGCCCGACGGCGCGGACTCTGTTGTCCCTTTCGAGGACACCGACGAGGTCGAGCGTCGGGACGCAGGGCGCAGCATGGACGAAGTTGACATCCGGTTTGCCGTCCAGCAGGGTGCAGACATCCGGCCCGCCGGTGAGGACGTTCGGGAAGGCGACCTGGTTTTGGAAAAGGGCGCAGTTCTGCGTCCTTCAGAGATCGGCGTTCTGGCCTCCCTCGGGTACCATACCGTGAAGGTCGTTCGAAAGCCCGTGGTCGCTATTTTGTCCACGGGCGATGAACTTCTGGAGCCAGGGGACGAGTTCGGCGCAGGCAAGATTTACGACTCCAACAGCTACAGCGTCGCCGCCAGCGTCCAGAGATACGGCGGGACGCCTCTCATGCTGGGCATTGCTCGCGACAACCTGGAATCCATGAACGCCAAGCTACAGGAGGGTTTGGAGTCTGATATACTCATCACGTCAGCCGGGGTCTCCAAGGGCGATTATGACATGGTGAAGGATGTTTTGGCCCAGCATGGCAAGATCGACTTCTGGTCGGTCCGCATGCGACCAGCCAAACCGCTGGCCTTCGGAGTGTTGACTGCTCCCGATGGTCGCCAGGTCCCGCATCTGGGTCTTCCAGGAAATCCCGTCAGCGCGATGGTGGCATTCGAGCAGTTCGGTCGAGCGGCCATCCACAAGATGCTGGGCAAGTCGGGGTTCCAGAAACCCCGTATTCAGGCGGTGCTGGATGAGCCTATCCACAACTTCGATGGACGCCGGGTGTTCGCCAGAGCTATCATCACCAAGGAAAATGGGACCTATCACGCTCGGTTGACTGGAAACCAAAGCTCAAACCTGTTAACTTCAATGGCGCGGGCTAACGGCCTCGCCATCTGTCCCGAGGACCTGCCCGTCAAGGAGGCGGGAGAGGTCGTTGAGGTGCAAATGCTAGACTGGCCAGAGGAAGTGTTTTAATGGTGACCCCATCCACGGCAGGACAGCCCGACAACGGCAACGAAGAAGAGCAGATCAGCTACGCTGACTACGTGATTGATCCAGAGGCCGCAACGGCGATCCAACGGTCGTTGCCGGTGCTTATCGCCAGTCGGCGATGCTACATGGACCAGCAGGCCGATGATGAAATCAGCACGGACAACGAAGACCTGGATATGTACATCAAGCGCATTGCCGATCACTGCTCCCACGAGCAGGACTATCTCCTGCCGGACACGCCTTTGAAGGAAGCCATTTTCCGAGTGATGCTCTCCGAGGGCAACCGCCCCATAAACGCAGAGGACATCAGCGGAGTGCTGACGTCGAAGTGGGCCATGACTCCGTTCCCTCGCAACACCTCGCCCGAGGTCATTCAGCGCTTGCTGTCCGCCAGCGGAAACTACTGCATCTCCCGGATTCCCGATCCTGAGCCAGAGCCGGAACCGGTCGCGGAACCGCCTGCTGTCGAGCCTTCATCCGCAATGGCCGATGCGATGGCCGAGTCCGCGCCATCCGAAGACGAGGCCGATTAGCAGACGCACTTATAGCCGGCGATGACCATTCGCTTGGAGTAGTAAGGCGATATGCTCTCAGTTTGATGCGCGAGATGCGTGCGCTCGACCATCCTGATTCAGAATAAGCCGTGAAACTCGCCGGACTCTGCAGGGCGCATCATCCGGCGAGTGAATTCCTGAAGGACGTCAGTCCAACCCAGGGTTGGGCCGGATCGTCTGACTAAATATCCTCTTCGTCCCTGGGCTTTCGCTTCTTGCGGACGACTTCCACCTCTTGCTCTGCATAGACGGCGGAGGGTGTCACCAGCTTCTTGGCCTTCTTCTTGGGCTTTTTGGCCTCTCGCTTTGCCGCGTGTCCTCTTGGCATTGCATACCTCCGAAATAGATGTGTTGGCCTTAACAGCCCTGCGTCTTAAAAGTGTATGGCAAACGGCCGCAAGTGTAAAGCGCGCCGAGTGTGCCGAGGCGCTGACCGCAAATCATTGACGATGATTCTACCCACGCATATACTCGAATCCATTCGGCTATTTCTCAAGATCATCCACCTTGGAGACAAGCGCTCATGACATCATCAAAGATCATACCTCAGAGCAAATTCGTCGATGCCAATGGTCTGAGGCTTCACTATAACGAGTGGTCAACTCAGGGTCCGCCGCTGGTGTTTTTGCACGGGATCACAGGGTCCAGCAATTCGTGGGACGCCATCGCTCCCAGCTTTGTTGACGACTATCACGTGATGGCCTTCGACCTGCGAGGCCACGGCCAGTCCGGCAAACCCGACAATGGATACTCCTGGGAATCCGACTACGCCAGGGACATTTCGGCCTTCATCACCGAGCAGTTGGACGAGCCTGCCATCGTCGTGGGCCACTCGCTGGGGGCCGTGGTAAGCGCTCCCGTGGCCGTGCAGGCTGGCGATGCGGTCCGCGCCATCGTCATGGAGGACCCGCCCGCCTTCGTCCACGATGACGAAGACGGGCCTCGCACGAATTTTGCGTCCGTGCTATCTATAAAAGCTCTGCCCTTCGATCAACGGGTCGAGGAGCTGATGAGAGCAATGAACACCCCTCGCGAGGCGGCAACCATCCGAGCAGAAAACTATGGAAACATGAGCGAGAGCGTCATGACCGAGCTATTCGCTGGTGGCTCCTCTTATCGCCCCGATGATCTGCTGCCCAAAGTGGCGCGCCCGACGCTGGTCATCCTCGGCAACCCGAACAAGGGGGGCGTTGTGGACTGGACCGATCGCCCGCGACTTCAGCGGCTGCTCAAAGGCTCGAAATTCCTGGAATGGCCTGAGGTCGGTCACGGCATCCACTCAGAAGCGCCAGAGCGTTTCATTGCGACGGTGTCGGACTTCCTCCAGAGTTTGTCTTAGCACTCATCCAGCGGAGGTCAGGCCAATGACTTCTTCACAGATCATACCTCAGAGCAAATTCACACAGGCCAATGGTCTGAGGCTTCACTACGCCGAGTGGTCAACCCAGGGACCGCCTCTGATATTCCTGCACGGAGTGACCGACTCCAGCAAGTCGTGGGGCGCCATAGCTCCCGGCTTTGTTGACGACTATCGAGTTCTGGCCTTCGATCTGCGAGGCCACGGGCAGTCTGGCAAACCTGATAGTGGATATTCCTGGGAAGCTGACTATGCTAGGGATATTTCGGCCTTCATCACCGAGCAATTGGACGAGCCGGTTATTGTCGTCGGCCACTCGCTGGGGGCCGTGGTCAGCGCGCCTGTCGCAGTGCAGGCGGGGGACGCAGTTCGTGCCATCGTCATGGAAGACCCTCCGCT
>JASLRP010000233.1 GCA_030743915.1 SAR202 cluster bacterium
ATCCTGATAGACGAGTGCCCAAGCCAGCTAATATCCATTTTGACCGTCCATTACATTGAAAGACTTCAATTGTGAGTATATCAATGCTCGCCCCACGATTCCACGTGAACGACGAGGCCGTTTGAATTAATATGTCCACCAGTGGGCCTGAACGAGTCCTGACGGGCCTCAAATTGGAAGGGACGTCACGCGCCTTTTGACACTGCTTTGGTTCAAATGACCCGCCATTGTTGAAATCGACCGCTAGGCAGTGGACCCACGGCATATGGTAGACTTGAAAACAATCGACAGGCGCCTGTTCTGGCAATTCCAACCAGATTCTGGCGGACCGGGCGCAGAATGTCGAAAAATCCCTAGCACAAGTTGGCGCCGGATAATGCTCACACGCAGGCCAGAGCAAATACTAAACCTGATCGTCAGTGATTACATTTCTGATGCGGCTCCCATCGCCTCGGAATCGTTGACACGGATCCACAATCTGGGCGTGAGTTCGGCGACCATCAGGAACGAAGTCGCCATCCTGGAAGAGCAGGGCTACATCACCAGGCCCCATGCCTCCGCCGGCAGCATACCCGCAGACAAGGCTTACAGGCTCTACGTCGAGTCCGTCTTGGCCGATGACACCAATGAACTCCCCTCCCCTGCCAGAGACGCCATCAGGCACAAACTGGTGAACGTGGAGCATGATATCGATGCCTGGGGCAACGTTGCGTCTGCCCTGCTGGCCCAGCTCGTGGGATACATGGGAATCGCGACCTTCCCCGCTATGAAGGAATCGAGAGTCCGGCACATCGAGCTTGTCCCGGTGCAGGACTTTGTAACTATGCTTATCGTTGTTCTGGAGCAGGCGCGTCTGCGCAAACACCTGGTGCGCATGGACGATCCGGTTGAGTCCTCCCAGCTTGAGAGCATATCTCAGCGCATTCGAGCCGAGTTGATTGGCCTTAACCGTCGCGAGATCGAGTCCAAGCCAATGCAGCTTTCACCCGTGGAGAAAGAACTTGTGGAAGCCACTGTCCTGATTCTCAAAGACGAGGACCTAGCCTCTCAGAGCGAGCATTACGTTGACGGCCTTCCCAATCTGTTGATTCAGCCAGAGTTCGACGACCAGGACATGATGCGCACAATCGTCCAGGGTGTCGAGGACGGCTCGCTGATCGAAGCGGTCCTATCCGAAGCGCCGGAGGGCGCCGTCGTAGAGGTTGTCATTGGCCACGAGCACGTCGGAGACATGCTTCGTCCCCTCAGTGTCGTGATCTGCCAGTACGGCATCCCTGGCGAGATATCCGGCGCCGTCGGAGCCGTCGGTCCCACACGAATGGAGTACACCAAGACAATCTCTGGGGTCAAGTTTATGTCTGGAGTCATGAGCGGTCTCGTCGAAGGCGTGTACGGCTCATAGACGTTATACCGTGAATATTCATAGTTGTCCCACGCGCCGATCATAGAAGGTCGGCGCTCCTGTTTTAGGAGCAGTATATGTTTGAAGCGCTATCTGAAAAGCTGAATGGCGTGTTCCACGGCCTGGGAAACAAAGGCCGACTGACCGAGAAGGACATCGACGCGGCACTCCGTGAGGTCCGCATGGCGCTGCTGGAGGCTGATGTCAACTTCAAGGTGGCCCGCGAGTTCGTCGCAACCATACGAGAGCGCGTTCTGGAGGACGGCCTTCTCCAGAGCCTGACACCCGGTCAGCAGGTCATCAAGATCACCAATGAAGAGCTCACGAACATTATCAGCGGCGGATCGCATCGGCTGGAACATGGCCCGCGTCAGCCGAACATCATCCTGATGGTCGGCCTCAACGGTGGAGGCAAAACCACCGCGTCTGCCAAGATCGCCAGGCATCTCAAGCAGGACGGCCAGGCGCCCTTCCTCGTGGCGGCAGACCTCTACCGTCCGGCAGCCATCGACCAGCTTGAGGTTCTCGCTGGCCAGGTGGGTGTCGATGTCCACACTGAACGGGAAACTACTGACACAGTGGCCGTGGCCAAAAAGGGCGTGCAGCGCGCCACAGAGGCCAACGCAGCATGGGCCATCGTTGACACGGCAGGAAGGTTTCAAGTTGACGATGAGTTGATGACCGAGCTTGAAAAGGTGCGAGACGCCATTAAACCTGTCGAGACGCTTTTGGTCCTCGACTCGATGACTGGCCAGGATGCCGTAAGCGTGGCCGAGGAGTTCCACCAACGAATCGGCGTCACGGGGCTGGTGCTGACCAAGATGGACGGAGACGCCAGAGGCGGCGCGGCCCTGTCCATCACCAAGGTTACAGGCGTGCCCATCAAATTCATCGGGACAGGCGAACAGATGGACGCCCTGGAGTTGTTCCATCCCGACAGGCTCGCCTCCCGAATTCTGGGCATGGGAGACATGCTCACTCTCATCGAAAAAACCCAAGAGAATTTCGACGAAGAGCAGGCCATCGAACTCGAACGCAAGATGCGCCAGGCGACCTTCGACCTTAACGACTTCCTGCAACAGCTTCAGCAACTCAGAAAAATGGGACCGCTTGCCCAGGTGATGGAGATGATTCCGGGTTTCTCCGCTATCAAGGGCAAGATGCCCACCGAGGACCTGGACGAGAGCAATCTCGGTCGAGTGGAGGCGATCATCTACTCCATGACGCCCCAAGAGCGTCAGCGCCCCGACATCATCGGTGGCAGCCGCCGCAGGCGCATCGCCCGTGGCAGCGGCACCACACCCCAGGACGTAAACCAACTGCTCAACCAGTTCAAGCAGATGCAGAAAATGATGCGCCAGATGTCATCTGGCAAAGGCCCCAAGAATCTGATGCGAATGTTCGGCGGATAGCGTCAGGACACCAGGATCAGGACCGATCGACAAAAAACATCGCCGCGCGGTTATCGCGCGGCGATGAATCCAGATCGAAATATCTTAGGGGCCGAAAGCCCGGCTGTTACATTGCGGTCTTGATGGCCTGCAAGGCCGACTGATACTGGAGAAAGAAAATTCCGCTCAACCGTCGGTGAATCGGGTAACCGATGGCCGGATCGAGATTCATTAGCAGTGTCAGGCCCGAAGCTTCGAAGGTGGCGACCCGCATTGGAGTCAACGCAGTCACCGAAGCGGGATAGACCTGTCCTTCCAACAGCGACGACCAACCGGCAACCTCGCTGGGGCCCACCAGACCCAAAGAAATCAGTCCTTGGTCCAGATTCAATTGGGCCACGCCCTGGCCTTCGACAATTATCATCAGGTGTTGAGCCGGCTCGCCCTCCA
>JASLRP010000234.1 GCA_030743915.1 SAR202 cluster bacterium
CTTAATCGTTCAGGTCATCTGAACAGTCGTTCGCGATAACTTCTATCCGCTGAACTGCGTCACCTCTGCGTTTCCCGTTTGAGTTGCCACCGACCAACACGCCAAAGGAAAACGCCAATTGAAGTTCATAGCGCTCGCTATCCTCCTTTCCCTGATTCTCAGCCTCGCGTGTTCCTCTGGCAATTCGGATACGGCTGGCGATGTGGCTATTGAATCTGTTTCTGGTGTCCACCAGAGTCAAATATAGTCGTAATAGACCGTGACCTTGACTGACTCGGCGCTGCTTGCTCTGTTTACGAGCGACATATCGGCTCCTTCAGAGGCGAATCGAACTGAGAATAGTCAACAGGTTGATGATCAAACCGGTTCAAACCATCGGCGCAATTCAAACACAGCGCGTTCAGCCAGGAGGAATCTCCCTTGCTCCGATTCAAGCCTGCGTCTGGCTTTTCATGGAGAGCGAAATCCTTCGCCTCGCAATGTCCACGTCCAGCACTCGGACGCTGACGACCTGTTGGACCTTGACGACGTCGCTGGGATTGTTGACGTAGGTATCCGCCAGTTGGCTCACGTGAACCAGCCCATCCTGGTGGACGCCTATATCCACGAAAGCTCCGAACGCGGCGACGTTAGTCACAATTCCGGGCAGCGTCATTCCGGGATTCACGTCCTCGATGGAGTTGATGCCTTCGGTGAAGCTGAACGCCTCGAACTCCTGACGCGGATCACGGCCCGGCCGTCCAAGCTCGGCGAGAATATCGTTCAGCGTGGGCAAGCCGATATCCCCGCTCACATGGCGACGCACATCTATGCGTTCTCTCAGGTTTTCATCCCGCATCAGGTCTGAAATAGAGCAGCCGAGTTCCTTCGCCATCTGATTAACAACAGTGTAGCGTTCGGGATGCACCGCGCTGGCATCCAGCGGGTGGTCGCCTCGGACTCGAAGAAATCCGGCGGCCTGCTCGTAGGCTTTGCGTCCCAGGCGTGGGACGTCCTTCAACGAATTTCTGCTCTTGTAGGCGCCGTGCTTGTCTCTGTGTTCCACGATGTTGTGGGCGAGCCGGGGCCCCAGCCCGGACACATAGGACAGAAGCTGTTCGCTGGCGGTGTTGACGTCCACGCCAACGCTATTTACACAACTGGCGACAACGTCATCCAGCCTCTCCTTGAGCAACTTCTGGTCGACGTCGTGCTGGTATTGCCCAACGCCGATGGAGCGGGGATCGATCTTTACCAGTTCCGCCAGAGGGTCCACGAGCCGCCTTCCGATGGACACAGCGCCCCGAACGGTCAGGTCGTGATCGGGAAACTCAGCGCGAGCCACATCTGAAGCCGAGTAGATCGACGCGCCGTTCTCGTTCACCAGAATCACAGGAATTCGATTGCCGAGGTCGAGACTTCGGAAAAACGCCTCCGTCTCTCGACCTCCGGTGCCGTTCCCGACAGCGATAACCTCGACTTCAAACAGGTCGATCAATCTCAGCGCGACCGACCTTGCCTCGCGCTCGCTTCTCTCGCCTGATAGCGGATAGATCGTGTCATTGTAGAGTAGCTTGCCTTGCCGGTCGAGACAGACCACTTTCGCCCCGGTCCGGAAGCCTGGATCAGCCGCAAGAACGTTCTTCCGGCCCAGCGGAGGAGCCAGCAATAGCTCGCGAAGATTCTCCGCGAACACCTCTATCGCGGTCCTGTCGGCGCGTTCCTTAACGGCATTCCGAGCCTCTCTTTCGATGGCCGGGCCAAGCAGCCGTTTATATCCATCATCAATCGCCGAGCTGACCTGTTCGGGGTCCGGGCCGTCCTGTTTAACGAATAACCCCGTCAGGATGCCAATTGCCATCGGCTCTGATGGCGAGATGCGCACGGACAGAAACGACTCTTTCTCGCCCCTCAGCATCGCAAGGACCCGATGGGATGGGGCCGTAGCCAACGGCTCCTCCCAGTCGAAATAGTCGCGGTACTTGACCCCGCTCTCTTCGCTGTTTTTTGACACCTTCGACCTGAGCGTGCCCTGTCTGGCGAACAGCGCTCGCAACCTGGCCCGGGCCGTCCCATCCTCGCTGACCCTCTCGGCGATGATGTCCCGGGCGCCACTCAGGGCATCATCAGCGCTCATGACCTCCAGGCTCTCATCAACATAAGGCTCTGCTTCAGCCTGCAGATTGACATTGTCCTGCGCCCACACGATCTCGGCCAACGGTTCGAGACCTCTTTCGCGAGCGATGGTCGCACGGGAACGCCGTTTTGGACGAAACGGGAGATAGATATCCTCCAGCGCCGTCATCGTCTGGCTGGCCTGAATCTTCTTATCCAGACTATCGGTCAGCAGATCGCGTTCATCCAGTGATTTCACGATCGCCGCCTTGCGATCATCCAGTTCCACGAGCGCGGCCAATCGGTCCCGGATTGCCGCGACCTCAACCTCGTCCAGAGCGCCAGTAGCCTCTTTGCGATACCGCGCGATGAATGGAACAGTGGCGCCTTCGTCCAGAAGCCCAACGGTTGCTCGGACACGGCCAGCCTCGATTTTCAGGCGCGTTCCGATGCTCTCGACATGGTTATTGTTCATGATGGTTTCGCCTCGGTCAAAATGTAGATTATGTGAATGAAGTTGCCTTGGAGCGCGAATCGCCACCGGCGTCGAAGCGGGAATCAAGCGCAAGGGTTAAGATCGAATACGAACGCAGCCCGCAACTTCGGTTACCAATCGAGCAACTGGCTATCCACATATGCTATCACTCACAATGATGAGCGCAACACAATCACTGTGTTGTAGATTGAGCTTCGGCCGCCGCGCGACGCCCACTCCGAGCAAACACGCTCGCGAACACCACCAGCACCCCGACCATCAGCACCGCCCCGCCGATGTACACAAGCGTCAACGACGTGAACCCCAGCGCCGCGTAGGCCACCAGAGGGCCGATGGCCGATCCCACGTCCTGCCATGTAGCGTACCGACTCATGACCGTCGCCCGGCGATTGGGCGGGGCCAGGCCTCCGACCGTTGCGTCCAGCGCCGTGATCGACGCTCCGGTGGCCGCGAAAGCAAGTGGCAGAAACAACACCGTCGCAAGCAGAGAGCCAGGGAATGCCAAGAGCATCAACGACACGAGGCATATTGGGATTGCCGCTATCACCACTTTTTCGCGTCCGTACCTGTCCCCCAGATACCCGAAATACGGCGCGGCAAGGCCCGATGCCCAGCGCGTCGAGATTATTACGCCGTTCAATGTCGCGATGCCGATGGCGACGCCGGCGACCGTCAGTCCGTCGGGCAATTTCTGGCTGAGGAAGTAACCCATCGAGCCGACCAGGACCCCGCTCATCACCGTGTGGAATCCGAAATACGTGACACAGGCGGTCAGAATCTGCCGGCGCTGAAATCTCGTGAGTTCCGGCACTGGCGACACCAGGAGATTCCACAGCCAATTCTGCTTGATTAACGCCTGTGGCGGAGCATCAGACTCGGCACTGCCAGTGTGCGTCCTAAGTTCATGAGGTTGCCTGTGTCCCGTCCCCGAACCTCCTAGTTTCAGGTCTCGGGCCAGCACAATGACCGCAGGAATCGCCAGCAGTCCAAAGGCCGAAACTGCCAGAAAACTCACCGTCTTGCCCGCGAGGTCGAACAGCAGACCGCCCACCAGCACTCCGATGATACTGCCAGTCCTCGCTCCGCTGGTGTAGAAACCCATGATACGGCCCCGGTTCGAGTCCTGAGTCTCCTCGATTGTCACCAGAAACCCGCTCAGCCGGAACACGGAGAACGCAATGCCCCAAAGAACTCTCGCCACGACCAAAATAGCGAAACCGCGCGCCAACCCGTAGGTCGCGGACGTGCCAATGGCTATCAAGATGCTGATGGAAAGCGGAACGATGATGCCGAACCTCTCCAAGACCCACGCAGCCACCGTGTTGGATACGAACCGGACAATACGATTCGCGCTGAGAAGAACGCCTACCAGTCCCACCGACACCCCGAAGGATTCAACCCCGGTGGGCAGAACGTTGTAGATCATTGAGTCGCCAAGAATCACGGCGCCCATAATCATGGTCATGTACAGGACACGACGGGGAGCGAGTCTTAACAGAAATTGCACAGGGGAGGTTCTTGCAGCCTATCTGGTGGAGTCGCCAAGAAGGCTCTTGAGACGGTCACGGCTCCGCAGAGTTCCCGCCTCGCCATCGTCAGTCCGTTGGGTCTCCAGAGCCAGTGTGAAGGGGAAATCCGTCAGTTGACTTTTGACATTTTCCAGGTCGATTTCGCCCTCGCCAACCTCAAAGTGGTCAACCTCGCCGTCGCTGTCATGCATGTGGATGTGCCGGACATACGATCCAAAAGCGTCAAACGCCTCGCCGACGCCATCGGAGAGGTGAGCGTGGCCGGTGTCGAGAGTGATGCGCACCGCAGGGCTGTTGACCGCCTCCACAATGCCCACCAACTCCTGATAGCTCAAGACCACGTTTCCAGGGGTGTGGACCAGATTCTCCAGACATATTACCGTGCCTGTCTCGCGGGCAGTCTTCTCTGCGTCGGACACAAATCCGGTCAGGTGCTCCAGAGCCTCTAACCTGACGGATTCGGGAGGGTTGTCGTTGTCGATTCCTGGAGCGTCGACCGGCCCTGGATGCAACACGATGGGCCGCGCCCCAATCTGGTAGGCGAGATTCAGCGTCGCCTCCAATTCGGCCATGTGTTTCGCCCGTCGGTCTGAATCGTGAGACGCTGGAGCAACTCCGCGATGGATGTGGTGTATC
>JASLRP010000235.1 GCA_030743915.1 SAR202 cluster bacterium
CTCGACTTTTATCACGTCGGCGCCGAGCCATGCCAGAATCTCGGTGCAGGACGTGCCCGCCTCAAATTGCGTCAGGTCAACTATTCGGATCCCCTCTAATGCTTTGCTCATGTGTTCCTGCCTTTTCATTTTGACGCCTGAAAGTCTGCTCTATAATTACCAAACCAGTAGCGCTCTCAACGGAAGCTCTGCATATACCGCGCTAATTGCCTTCCTCCCCATCCTGTCAGTTTCGGCCTCATCGGCCATGTTAGACAGGCGCATGACCAGAAGATTGTTAACTCTCGGTAGCTGGAGGTTATCATATGGGTTCAGTTTCGTCCGCCGATTCTGTATGCGCCATATGCGTGGCTTCGATGCATTCGAAAGTAGTGTAGGTGCCGCAGTGACTCCGATGACTTGTTGGAGCCGCTGGAGGTGCATTGATATGCTGTCCGATGAGGGCTATGTTGTCGTCATCTAGGAACGAAAGGCTCCCGTAGAGCAAGCTTTTGGAGGGCACAGGTCGGCATTCGGCGTCACCTCACCTCCCTCGCCAATTCAAGGAACACGTAGCTTACGGTGTAGAACTTCAGCGATAGTGGGGCACTTTCAGACCTGGAATTAATGGAGACTAATTGTAAGTAGAGCGAGCTCCTGACAGAGACATAAGATGGCTCGAGAGGTTCGACGACGGCGAGACGGAAGCGCAGATCGCGCGTCGGGAGAGCCGCGACCTTCGCACCGTAAAGAAGGCGATTGGCGAAGCCCGCAATGATAGAGACATGTCGATGATCCGTCGGGAGACTCTCCGTGACGCCTTTCGACGCGATCAGGACGACCTCCTTAAGTCATTGGCATCGCTGGGAGGCCTGGCTCAGCTGGCTGCCCCAACAGACTTCAAGATCAAGTATCCCGGCGCATCTCAACCGCCTGAGTGAAGACTCAACGATTGCGCGATCAAGCGCTTGGAGAGTGGCGGCGTGATGGTGACTTGGGACCATGAGAACGACTTGATGTTCAAGCTCCTTCAGGGGCACCTGCCAGCGGAGCGTGTATGGAAGCAGTTCCGAACGCACACGAAAATGCTGGGCCAGATCACGGGCGCCCACCTGGATAGCAGCGACATGGTCGAAGACGTCCTGGAGGACACTACGGACCTAGAAATTGGCCTGGCCCAGTCGGACAAAGATTACGTGACACAAGAAGGCGCCCATCTGATATACAGGCTCGCTGCGCAGCAGGAGCTTGAGGATCCGGAAGCCTTGCGAAGCGCTCAGGCTGCCCTGAAGACATCTGACGACCCAGGAACCGTGCAGATGGACGAAAGCGGAGTCATCTGGACTCTGGGGAGAGGGGCCGGTTTAGCTGACGGCCTTAAACGCGCAATGGATACAATCTCGACATCCGATGAACTGAGGAATTTGAAAAACAGGCGAAGGCAGTTCGAGAAATCAGGCCAGGCATTGGGCAATTCGATGGCGTTGATTCGTGCTGGTTGGTTCGTGCCTGGCCAGTGTCAGGTCTGCCTACGAATGAGCTTGTGAAGAAAGAGAATAGCAATGAGAGATATCAAAAATGTGGTGATCTACGGCCGTGTCTCATCAAACAGCCAAGACACAGACCTGAGCATATCAGGTCAACTCAAAGCTCTGAGAGAGCACGCTCGAAACAATGACTACAGTGTGGTAGGGGAGTTCATCGATGAGTTCTACAGGGCAAACTGGGTCAGGATATTAAGCGGGCATGAGGGAGAACGCTTCCCGAAAGTATTTCAACGGCAGCAGACCCCCCTTCGGATTTCAGAGAGTTCCTGTGAACGATGGCGGCAGAACCAGGTATCGCCTGGAACTAGAGGACGGGGAAGCTGTGTCGATCCAGACTGTGCGGCGAATATTCGCTCTCGCTCTCGAGGGTGTGGGGTGCAAGCAGATCGCGATGGACCTGAACACTGAGGGTTTTCGCACCTCGACCAATCGTCGTTGGGGAGCCGTCACAGTGCACAAAGTCCTTACCAACGAGGCTCATAAGGGAACTCTGTTATGGGGAGGCTGCGCTGGCCATCTAGCCAGTCACAGCGGAGAGGAGCCGGTGCGGGCCGATAACACTTGGGTAGCCATCGTGGATAAAGAAACCTTCGATCAAGTCCAGAAATCCCTGGCTCCCAGGGTCACCCACCCCAGGACCGTGAGCAGTCGGTATCTCCTTGCGGACTCCTGTTCTGTCGATGCGGCCGCGCCATGACAGGGAAGAGCGCAAAATCTGGA
>JASLRP010000236.1 GCA_030743915.1 SAR202 cluster bacterium
AAGCGGCTTTGGTCAAATGGTATGCGGCCCGTGACGGTGGCCCCGTCGGCAAGACAGACGCCGGAGACCTGGAAGGCGCCGCCAACGCAGCCCTGTATGGAGCTGGAGGCGCGGCATTCCAGGACGCGTTTGCTGCTATCGGGGCATTCGCCGCCGAAACGTCCAGAGTGGCGACTGAGGCTAACGAGTCCGCCAAAAGCACGGTAAGCTCCGCCAGGACACTGATGATCGTTCTGATCATCGTTGTCACGGCAGTTGCCGGCGCTACCGCTTTCTTCATGGCTCGGGCCATCACAACACCTCTCAAGGCTGTTGGCCGAGTGGTCACCAATCTTGCTGAGGGAACGCTGCCCGGCCTCGCAAACGTGGCCCAGGCAGTCGCCGAAGGCGATCTGACCAAGAAAGCCAATATCGAACTGGAAAAGGTTGAAGTATCTTCCAATGACGAAATAGGCGACATGGCTCAGTCCTTCAACAGCATGGTTGACCGCATTGGGGAAACCTCTGAAGGCATGAACACCATGGTGGACAACCTGACTGATCTTATCTCCCAGGTGGGAACGACGGCAGGTAACCTTGGCACTGCCAGCGGCGAACTGTCATCGGCGGCGGACCAGGCAGGCGGAGCCACATCGGGCATTGCTCAGAGCAGCCAGGAAATGGCCTCGGGAGCAGAGCAACAGTCCAGAGGTGTCGATCAGACAAACGACATCATGACCCAACTCACGACTGCAATCGATGAGATATCCACTGGCAGCCAGGAACAGGCATCTGGCGTTGAGCAGGCGGCAACGATTGTCAACCAAGTTTCGACCGCCATTGACGAAGTGGCCCGAACTGCACAGGAAGCCGCTTCTGGTTCCAGGACTGCGGGCGAAGCTGCGACCAGTGGCGCAGACCTGGTGAACCAGACCGTCGAAGGCATGGGCAAGATCAGTGTCGCGGTTGACGCGGCTGCCACTCAGATCGCAGAACTTGGCACCCAGTCCGAGGAGATCGGCAAGATCGTCGCAGTCATTGACGACATAGCCGCACAGACTAACCTGCTGGCCTTGAACGCAGCCATTGAGGCTGCCAGAGCGGGCGAACAGGGCCGAGGATTCGCGGTTGTGGCCGATGAGGTCAGAGGCCTTGCCGAACGTGTCACCCAGGCGACCAAGGAGATCGCTGGACTGATCGACAGCATCCAGAAGGGTGTCAGCGAGTCTGTCAAGGCAGTTGAAGAGGGCACTACCCAGGTGGAGCAGGGAGTCAAACAGGCTGAGGCCGCTGGCGGCGCCCTGAGCGATATCCTGACCTCCGTAAGCTCGGTGGCAGATCAGATCGAACAGATATCCGCCTCGGCAGAAGAGGTAAGCGCATCCAGCGAGGAGATGGTCAGCACCATTGACGGTGTGAACGACCTCACCCGCCAGAACACCGCCGCAACTCAGCAGATGTCGGCCAGCAGCAACGAGGTGACCAAGTCCATCGAGAGCATAGCGACAGTCTCTGAGCAGAACAGCGCGACAAGCCAGGAAGTATCGGCGTCGGCTGAAGAGGTCAGCGCTCAGGTGGAACAGGTAGTCGCATCCGCTCAGACTCTGGACCGCATGGCCCAGGAGCTTCAACAGGGCGTTAGCGCCTTCAAGATCAACCAGGAATCAGGCCAACCTTCGCTGGCATAAATATCATAGGGGACCGGCAACACACCGGTCCCCATGATTGTGCTGGGAACGTTGGAATAAGAGAGGTAATTCAATATGACGACTGCGGCTGACGTAACGCAGGGTGAAGAGCAGCTAGTAGTGTTCGACCTGGCGGCCGAGACCTACGGGGTGGACATAGGAGCGGTGCGTGAGATCATCCGCATGCAGGACATCACCAAAGTCCCGGGCGCTCCTGAGTTCGTGGAAGGTATCATCAACCTTCGAGGGAACGTGATACCCGTATTGGACCTGAGAAAACGGTTCGGGCTGGATTTCGGAACCAGGGACAAGGACAATCGAATTCTGGTTGTGGACATCGGTGGCCAGGACATCGGCGTGGTCGTCGATGCGGTGACAGAAGTCCTGAGGATAACACCAGACTCAGTGGAGCCTCCGTCGTCAGTGATCACGACAGCGGACTCGGTGTACCTGTTGGGCATCGTGAAGCTGGAGGGCAGACTGGTCATTCTGCTGGACCTGGAGAAGGTCCTGTCCGAGAGCGAGAAGGCAACTCTGACCGATGTGACCGATTCCGATGCCGAAGTGGTCGGGGCGGCCGACTAGCTCATCCTGTCAGCAATACGATAATCGAATAATACCGGCGCAGCGCGAAAAGCCTTCAAAGGGTTATCCGCGTTGCGCCGATTTTTTGGTTTGCTGGCGATCGACGCGCGACTACTGGGCCGTGGCTCCCCCGTCCATAATCAGCGGGGCGCCTGTCATGAAAGATGACTCGTCGGAGGCCAGAAACAGAGCGCCATAAGCGATCTCTCTGGGCTGGGCGACTCGCTTGAGGAAACTGGAGTTGGCGGCTTCGGCGTCGAATGACTCCTTCTCCGCCCCTACGAACTGTCTGTGAATCTCCGATGCCTGGGTCTGGACCGCGCCTGGGCACACGCAGTTCACCCGGATGTTCTTGGGAGCCAGGTCCATCGCCAGACAGCGGGTGAGTTGCAGCACGGCGCCCTTTGATGCGTTGTAGGGGATGAATGCAGGCTGGGCGATGAACCCGCTGACAGAGGCGATGTTGACTATGGCGCCTCCGCCCGCCTCCTCCATGATCGGCACGACGTTGCGCACGCAGTAAGACGAGCCTATGACGTTCACGCCGAACACCTTCTGCCAGTCGGCGTCGGTGACGTCCTGCACCTCGCCGAACACGAAGGCCGCGGCGTTATTGACCAGCACGTTTACCGTCCCGAAGGTCGAGACCGCATGGGACACCAGCCCCTTGACCGCCGTTTCGTCGGACACGTCGGTGGCCAGGAAACTGGCATCGCCACCGTCCTCTCGGATGAGGCGTTCGGTCTCTGCGCCGCCGGACTCGTCGATGTCGGCGATCACCACTTTCGCGCCCTCTTCGGCGAACAATCGAGAAATTTCCCGACCGATGCCTGCCCCCCCTCCAGTGACTATTGCAACCCTCTCATTCAGTCTCATGAAACACTCCCGTGTGATACTCAGTCCAGATGAAAAATCTCTTCAAGCTCGACCATCATCTGGTCGGGCCTCGTCCCTTGCGGAATCTCGAAGTAGGGGGCCATAAACTCCTGCCACCGGGCGTTGGCATCCTCGCTCTCCATCCCCCGAAGGGATGCCGCGAAGTCGGTCTCGGCCTCAAAATATCCGAACAGCAGGCCGTCCGGGCGGGCGAAGATTGAATAATTCCGCCAGCCTGCGCGGGTCAGCGCATCCAGCATGGCAGGCCAGACGCTCTCGTGGTGAGCTTTGTACTCCCCTAGCAATTCCTCTTTGACCTTGAGCATAAATCCTACGCGTTTGATTTTGGCGCCCCCTTTCTCGAAGCCGGAATCGTGCCTTCGACCATGTGAGTCGGGGGACATTATACTCAAGTTGATGCCAGGGACGGTCACACGCGCCTGGGTTTGGCGAAGATGTTCTCCAGAACGCCCGATGCCATGAGACTTACCACGATCAGCAGAACGCCCACGAAAGCCACCCCACCGAAAGTCCAGAGGACGGCCTCGATCAGGCTGGGAAGCCCGAGTATGGCCCCGTTTGAGACGTTCGCCGAAGCGCTTGTGAGGGCGTTGTCTGCCGCGATTTCGTGAGCGGATTTCGCTGACGTCGAAAGGCTTCTGATCGAGGGTTCATCAGTCACAGATATCTCCTGGTTGGCTAGCTGGATGTAGTTTGTGGCTGGGTAGGAATTGACAGACCGAGACAGAGCCGCATAGTTCACTTGGACGGCGACCTCTGGGTCGGCTTGAAGCGGCGAAGCAATCTCTGCCCGCAGAGGTTCCGCGCCTGGGTTGTCCGTATTCGCCATCTTAGCGGGAAATAATGCCACCATAACGGCGACCGCAATCAACAAAGTTCCCAACGATCTGGCAGCCCGGGGATGTCGCGGTTTGTATGTAACCAGTGTCATGAGTGAACGGTCCGAGTTCATGCCGAAGCCTCCTTCTAATGGAACCTTAATGAGTTCAATGATGAGGGACATTGCTCCGTCTGCCATCCAAACAATTTTGCATTTCCGAGATGCCCGCAATTATCGGAAGTGTGGAACTGATGGCAAGATGTCGCTATGCGAATTGTTCTCACGATGTTATGTTCAGTGACGCGATGAGGTTTGCCGTCTCATATGGGGTCCAGTTGACTTACAGACGCAGTCCCAGGCTGATATAATCGCCGTGTTTTCGACGCCCAATCGTATTGGATCTTTTGGCCCATGAAGAATTCGACCCGAGTTCGCGATATCCAGAACTTGCCCCACTTCGCCGCCATGCGGCATCGCGACTATCGGTTCATATGGATTGCAAACATGTTTTCCGGCTCGGCGATGTGGACGTTCGTCGTCGCTGCTTCGTGGCTGGTTCTCGAACGCTCGGACTCCAGCGGATGGGTGGGAATAATTACCTTTGCGGGAATGATTCCGTTTCTACTCGTTTCTCCCATCGCGGGGTTGTTGGCAGACAGGATGGATCGGCGAAAGCTGGCGATCATTACTTTCTCGTCCAACGCCGTCATTACCACTGTGGCGGCAGTTCTAACCATTGCCGGGGCCATCGAATTATGGCACCTCGCCATTCTGGCTTTCGCCAACGGAGTGTTCCGAGCGACCCAGGAACCGGCTGTGCAGGCTCTGATACCAAACCAGGTTCCAAGAGAGGACCTGCTCAACGCCATCACACTGAATGCTGCGACCCGGCATGGGGCCAGGTTCTTTGGATTGCTGGTGGCATCCCCATTGCTGGCGGTGGATTTTGTCGGCATTTCAGGCGTGCTGGTGCTTAGCTCCATGTTCCAATTCGCCGGGACATTCCAGATGATAAAAGTGCGCACGGCGTCCAGGGGAGAGAGCGCGCCAGAACATGGATTGGCGCGGAGTATAGCTGACGGCCTGGTGTACATCTACACGAACAAAACCATCGCGATTTTCATCCTGCTGGTTGCCTTCCATTGCGCGCTGGTGATGTCCAACGATTCGATACTTCCGGTGTTCTCCAGAGAGGACCTGGGAGCGGTGGATGGGTCGATATTGGGTTATCTTGTGATGGCCTTCGGTGTCGGGTCGCTGTTCGCAACCCTGGCCATGGCAGGAGTTCGCAATGAAAGGCGCAAAGGGCAAATGCTGATCTGGACAGGCATAATGAGCGGTGTCACGCCGGTTCTGTTGGCGTTCTCTCCCACCGTTGCAATCGCGGTCGTGGCCATGGCGGCGATTGGGGCGTCACAGTCTGTGTTCATGGCCCTGACAAGCACATACATCCAGACTGTCGTGCCCGACCGCATAAGGGGCCGGATATCCAGCCTGTACATACTGCACGCGGGCGGCGTGATGGCCTTCGCCAACCTGGGATACGGGTTCATGGCCGACGCTTTGTCCGCGCCATTGATCCTGATCGTGACAGGCGTCATGTTCGTGGCGGTGGTGCTGAGCATGGCGCTGGGACAGGCGGACCTGCGTCGAGTGTATCGGACTGGCAGTGTGTCTCTGGCCCAGGCCAGCGCGGGGGCGTGATCGATATGGTGCGCAAAGCGATAATTCCAGTGGCAGGATTCGGCACGAGATTCCTTCCGGTGACAAAAGCCATTCCAAAGAACATGATTCCCGTCCTGGACCATCCGGCTGTCCATTATGCCGTGGCTGAGGCGGCGCAGGCGGGAATTCGCGACATCGTGTTCGTGGTTTCCAAGAATCAGGAGTCAGTGGAGAGGTACTTTCACAATAACGCCGAGCTTGAAGACGCTCTGGACAGCCGCGGCAACGTCGCCAAGGCTGATGAGATGCGGGCTATCGCCAAGTTGGTCAACGTGTCCTCTGTGCTTCAGGAACAGCAACTGGGGCTGGGTCATGCGGTGCTGATGGCCCGAGACAAGATCGGCGCCGAACCCTTCGCCGTTTTCCTGCCAGACGACATAATCTGGGACGATCATCCGACCATAGGGGCCATGATCGAGCAGCATAATGAGCACGGAGCCAACGTGATCGCCGTGAAGGAGGTCCCTGATTCGGCAGTCCCATTCCTGGGCATTGTTGACGGCCAACCGGTGGGTGAGCATGAATACGCGCTGTCTGGCATGGTCGAAAAACCGAGCCTGGAAGATGCCCCGTCCAATCTGGCGATAATAGGCAGGTACCTGCTGTCTCCAGAGATATTCGACGTTCTGGAGCGGGTCGAGCCTGGCGCGATTGGCGAGATTCAGTTAACCGATGCCATCAAGATGATGATGGTGGATCCGGGAGTGCGAGCCTACAGGTTCCCAGGAAGCCACTTCGATGTTGGGACTCCGGCGGGACTTCTGAAGGCGTCAATTTACGCAGCGCTGCAACGGGACGAGATGAAAGAAGAAATCGTTGAATGGATGAAAGTGACAATCGCTGAGCAAGGCGCATAGGCGCAGATGGGAAAACGGGAGGCGCTCATCATGGATAAGGCTCTTAATGGAATCCGAGTAATAGACCTGACACAGTTTGAAGCAGGCACCTCCTGCACGCAGATGATGGCCTGGCTGGGAGCGGATGTCATCAAAGTCGAGGAGCCGACCCGAGGCGACCCTGGCCGCTCGGTTCAGGGTGTTCCTGGCGATGCGGACTCCTCGTACTTTCTTAACCTCAATAACAACAAGCGCAGCGTCGGCCTGAACCTCAAGACTGACGAGGGCAAGAAAATATTCTTTGAGCTAGTCAAGCAGGGCGATATTGTTGCCGAAAATCTGGCTCCCGGCGCGCTGGAACGGTTGGGACTGGGCTACGACGTGCTGAAAGAGGTCAATCCCAAGATCATCCTGGCACGCATCAAAGGGTTCGGCACCTATGGCCCATATAGCAATATCAAGAGTTTCGACCCCGTGGCTCAGGCAGGCGGCGGAGCGCTGGCAGCCACAGGTGATGAAGACGGCCCGCCAGTGCGTCCGGGAGTCACCATTGGCGACACGGGCACCGGGATGCACCTGGTAATCGGAATCCTGTCCGCGCTATGGCAGAGGCAGACGACCGGCAAGGGTCAGATGGTCGAGGTGTCAATGCAGGATGCCGTAGTGAATTTCGCCCGCATATGGATGAACTCCTTCAATGACACCAAGGTGTCGCCTCCTCGGCGAGGCAACGGTTGGGGCGGCAGAGCCGGCGTCGGTACCTTCAAGTCTGCGCCCGGCGGGCCTGACGATTACATCTACCTGACGGCGATGGCCCGTCGAGGCCGTATGTGGACGGCGATGCTCAAGACTATAGGTCGTGAGGAGTTGCTTGAAGACCCCGTCTACGCAGACCCGTCGGAGCATCCCGAAGCGTCTCAAGAGATCAACGCCATGATCGAAGAGTGGACGATGAAGCACACCAAGCAAGAAGGCATGCGGATTTTGGGCGAGGCTGGAGTTCCGGTCAGCGCGGTTTTCAATGCTGAGGACATCTACTATGACGAACACCTGCGCGAGCGCGAGATGATCGTCACGATAGACCATCCAGAGCGCGGCGAGTTCATGGTTCCCGGATGCCCGATCAAACTGTCCGACTCTCCCGTTGAGGTCACGCCGGCGCCCCTCCTGGGAGCGCACACCGCCGAGGTGCTGGGCGAGCTAGCAGGCATCGACGAATCGCGAATCGCCGAGCTTCGAGATGAGAGCGTTGTGTAGTCGAGCAATTGCAGCACTTGCTGGAGGTCGCTAAATTGGTGATTTCCAATTTACGATGGGACTGAGGGCGAAGGCGGATTGAATGGCGG
>JASLRP010000237.1 GCA_030743915.1 SAR202 cluster bacterium
ACCGGAACGCTGATCGACGGATCGTTGGAGGTTGGCCAGGAGGTGGAGCTTACGGTGTCGGGCCGCGCCACTCGCATCCGAGGACTTCAGACCCACCGACAGAAAGAGGAGATGGCCGAGCCTGGAACTCGCGTGGCAGCCAATCTCATAGGCGTGCCCCACGAGGAGATTCACAGGGGCGAGGTGCTGACCGTTCCCGGATGGCTCAAACCCACCACCGCCTTCGACGTGCATCTGCGCGTCATTCCCGACGCTCCTCAATCTCTGCGTCACAACATGTTCGTCACCGTGCATACCGGCTCCAGCGAGGTCATTGCCCGCCTGCGATTGCTGGAAGGCGACAGGGCAGATCCTGGCCAGACAACCTGGGCGCAGCTGAAGCTGGAGGCTCCGCTGGCCGTCGCCAAAGGCGATTATTTTGTTATCAGGTCCAATCTGACTACCCTGGGCGGCGGCAACATCGTGGACACCCACGCCCGGCGCCCGCGACGCAACCATCTCCCGACCATCGAGCGTTTGGAGATCATGGAGAAAGGCTCCGACCGCGAAGTCCTGCTCAAAACCATCGAGATGTCGGAACCCAGCGGTTTCGTCGAGATAGTCAATCGGGCCAATCTCAACCCCGACATGGCGAAAGCAGAACTGTCGGACATGGCCTCCGAAGGTCTGGTGGTGACCTTGGGCAACGGGAACATACGCAACGGCACGAGATTCTACACCGGCGGAGGTTGGACGGCGCTGGGCATGAAAGTGAGAAACGCGCTCTCCAGCTATCACCAGCAGTTCCCGCTGCGTCCTGGAGCGCCCAAAGAGGAGCTTCGATCACGAATCAACCTGACGCCCCAGGACTTCAACGACGCGCTCCCATTGCTGAACGAAGGCGGCGTCACGGTCGAGGCCGGCGCCATGGTGCGCCTGCCTGAACACACGCCGTCCCTCTCCGATTCTCAGGAGGACTCGGTGGCGGGATACCTGAAGCTTCTCGACTCTGACCCCTACTCTCCGCCCACGGACTCGCCCATCGATCCGGAGATTCTCAACCTGCTGGACGAGCAGGGTCGAGTGGAGAAAGTCAGCGAAACGGTGGTGTTTTCAGCTACGGCCTATCAGCAGATGGTTGATAGAATATCGTCGCATATAAAGGACGAAGGGGAAATCACGGTGGCTGATGTCCGGGACATGTTCGGCACCAGTCGAAAGTACGCGCTGGCGCTGATGGACCACATGGACCACCAGCGAATCACCCGCAGAGTCGGCGACGCCAGGGTGTTGAGGTAGCTGGCAGGCTTACGGGTGGTCAGGTTCTCGCCGCTTAAACTCGCCATTCTGAACGGACGTGAAGAATCTGGTTGAAATAGATCGAGCGTCGGCGTGCAGGAAACCAGATGCTCCGCCTCGGCTCAGCATGGCCAATTGAGTTTGTTGCGGCAAATCGGGGAACGATACCATCACCATGAGCAACACAGAAGATTCAAAAACTTCACAGGCCGGACCTGGGAACCTCGTCATTACGCTGGACTCCGGCAACCTTCAGGTGTCCTACGTGTCGTCGATGCTGAGGGTGCTGCAGGCGGCAGTCCGGGATGTCGCCAGAAGCGTGGACGACGCCCGCGACCTGTTCGAGGGACAGCCCCAACCAGTGCTGTTGCTCTCAACAGAGGTTGACGGCCCCGACTTGAACCTCCACATTTTCTTCGCCGACCCCAACAACTCCACCCCGATGCTGGACGTGTCCGCTCAGGCGTTTGATCCGTTCATGGTGAAATTCGGAAACCTGCTCAAACTGCTCCCCCAGCCAGGATTGTGGGGACGCATGGCCCGGCGCTCCGGCCCCAGCCACATCGAAACCGAGACCGACCGCAGACTGGACGAGCTTCGAGTCGAGCTTCGGCACTTCACCAAGGCAACTCTCAGGTTCGGCGACCGAAGCATCGCCTTCGACGGCGATCAGTTGGTGATTGAATAGTGTTCCCGACGACAGGCGCGATTTATGGCCCTTGATCTTGGAAAGACCGCCCATCAAATAGAGACCATGACGGACGATCTGCGCGCTCAGCAATCCGGCAAGCTCCAGAGGTTGGATAACGCGCTGGAAGTCGTAGCCAACTTCAACACCAACACTTACGAGGAGCAGCGCTCTCGAAGCGCCCAGACTCTGGCCCCGGCATGGCGGTCCGCTCCGGTCGTGAACGCACCTCCATCTGTTCGACTCTCGGCTCCCGCTCTGCCTGACGATTTCTGCGTCGTGGCCGTGGACGGCTCCCACATCGACGTGGACCGCCACATTCCGGCGCGATGCTTTCTCATCAACATCGGGACCTGCGTCCTGACCTACGGCTCCCAACCCGACGCCGTGCTGACCAGCGAGCCGCGCCTTTACGCACAGAACGACGAACTGGTGATCCAGGACCCAAACGCAAAGCACCAACAACAGTACATTCAGGGTGGAACTCTGGGCGCGAAGCGGGCCGTCGAGGAGATTCGCGGTCTCGTCGATGCGGTTCGAAAATTGCCCGCAGACCTGCCAACTCTAGCCATGATGGACGGAACCCTGATCATGTTCATAGACAGGGGCATTCAAGAGTTTGTTGTGGATGAACTTGTCAAAGACGGATTCGTGGCCGCATTGGATGAACTTCGCAGTTTGGCTGAGGAACGTCCATTGGCTGTGGCAGCATATGTAAGCCTGCCGGCTTACGCCGAGTTCATGAGGGCTGTGCGGGTGAGCACCTGCCCACACGAAATCTCCGACTGCGGAGTGTATTGCGGCCAATTGCCGTCGGGCAGCCGGCCCTGCGATGATTCCGCCGAGGGCATATTGGACCGTGAAGTATTCGCAAGATTGCTGGATCAAGGCCAGCGCACCGCAGTTTTCAACTCAAATGACTCGCTGGTTAATCAGAGCTACGGCGACCACGGCATCAGTTTCTTCTACGTCAACTCCGGCGAGGAGATCGGCAGAGTCGAAATCCCCTCGTGGATTGCTCAGGACGAGGCCATGCTCGGCCTCACCCACTCGCTGGTTTTGGACCAGTGCCGCCGAGGCCCAGGCTACCCCGTGTCCCTCATGGAGGCTCACGAGCAGGCCGTCGTCACAACCTCTGACCGCCGATACTTCGTCGAGCTTGTGGAGGACTCCCTACAGGACAGCCACATGGCCGTTTTCACCTCCGAAAAGAACCGGTCCAAACGCTTGCGCTGGCTTTAGGCTTTCTGACACAACCTGCGATCGCCATGCTGTGTCACGGCGAAGCGTCTGGTTGCCAGATGTCCAGTCCCTTGTTCCACTGACGGCCAGACCCTCCGACTGTGGTCTCAGGGTGGCACTGTGAGTAGCCGCGCAACCCCTGATTTTGATCCCAATCATTGGACAACTTGACCGCCGAGGTTATACCCTCAATTTTGTTGGCAACTCCTCTAACCAGCCAATGCCAAACTCTGAAAAATCAACCGCTATGGGAGATTGTGATATGACACCTCCAGCTTACGAACCCAACGTCGTTCTCTCGACTCAAGAATACAGCGTCGTAGGCACTCGCCCGATTCGGCACGACGGCGCGGACAAAGTGACAGGACGAGCCTTGTACGGCGCCGATGTCCAGCCTACGGGCCTGCTTCACGGAAAGATACTGCGCAGCCCCCACGCCCACGCTCGCATCAAGTCCATCGACACCTCAAAAGCCGAAGCGCTTCCCGGAGTTCGCGCGGTACTGACGGCAGCAGACTTGCCTGACGCCGGGACAGACATAACGGTTAACTATGGCGAAGGTGACATGGACCTCGCCCTCCTGAGGCACAACGTGCTTGCTGAAGGCAAGGTCCTGTATGCCGGACACGCCATCGCGGGTGTCGCCGCCACCAACACTCACGTGGCCGAGGAGGCGCTTGGCCTCATTGAGGTGGAGTACGAAGTCCTGCCTTCCGTGACCACAGCGACCGAGGGCATGGCCAATGACGCGCCGATCATACTCGAGGGTCTCAAGACTCAGGAACTGGGCGAGGCGGTGGATGGCGCCACCAACGTTGCCGAACACTTCCAGCACAGCATCGGAGACCTGGACCAGGGTTTTGAGCAGGCCGACACAATCATCGAAAGAGAGTTCAACACGGCAATGGTGCATCAGGGCTACATCGAGCCTCAGAACGTCACCGCTCTGTGGAACAACGACGGCAGGCTCCACATCTGGACCAGCACTCAGGGGCCTTTCGAGGTGCGGGGCGCCGTTGCAGCCTCTCTTGATCTCGATGTCTCGCGGGTCAAGGTGACGCCTATGGAGATCGGCGGCGGCTTCGGCGGTAAGTTCCCGCTGTACCACGATCCGGTTGCCGCGCTGCTTTCGAAAAAGACCGGCCAGCCAGTGAAGATCGTGATGTCCCGCAAAGAGGTTTTCGAA
>JASLRP010000238.1 GCA_030743915.1 SAR202 cluster bacterium
GATTGGTGGCGAGACCCTGGGAAGCTCAGGCATGGGACTGGTGAGAGGCCACCACATCAACGCTCCTGTGCACAGCATAAGCACATGCTCGACGACATGAACAGCATGATTCGTGACAGACACTTCGTACAGGCTGGGCAAGTGCCATATGGAAAATATGATGTTGAACGCCAGGAACGCCCCAATGGGGTTGGTCAACATCCTCATCGTCCGGAACGCCATGTTGGTCCGGAGCAGAGGGCGGAGTAGCCAATCAGGAGTTCCCATGATGAGGAATGGCGGGGCCACCAGGGTGATCAGGATGTGCTGAGTCATGTGAACGCTGAACAGGTATTTCTCGGCCACTACGTGGATGGGGGAAAGGACCGCAACGAAGATCACCAGGACGCCCAGTGTGAATGTCGCGACCTTGCGGGGGTCAACGTCGTCTGCGAGGTCGTATTTCTGTCTCAAAGGCCCGACACCCAGTAGATAGGCAACCTCCAGCGCTATGAGGCCGATAAGGGCGTCAGGATGCCCACCCCATTGCAACCATAGAGACTCGGTTCCTTCTAACATGCGATGCTCCCGCTCATCCGTCCCGCATCATTTGCCGCATTGACCGCCGACATCAGACGAAGAACTGGAACAGCGCGATGATGGCAAACACAACAAGCACGGCCAAGACCAGTCCCGCGATGAACATTGTCGAAAATAATTTGTGGTCGTACTTCAGGTGCATGTAGAACATCGCCACCAGCGCGAATTTGCCGATGGACAGCACGGCCAGCACCGGGATGATGCCTTTGCCGAGGGCGTTTACGTAAAATATCCCGACTTCGATAGCCGTAATAATCGACAGCGTGACTGCGACTTTGAAGTAAGTCCCCGGAGTGGGGTGTGCTGCGTGCGCTTGTTCCTGACTCATGTTCCACCCAGAATTCTTCGTATTTTGATTTGTGGAGACTTCGGGGCCATAGTTCGTTTGATTGGCCGAAGTCACAGATATGCGATTCCTTAGAATCCTTCGAAAACGCCGAACAGGTAAACGACTGTGAATATGACGATCCAGACTACGTCAACGAAGTGCCAGTAGAGGGCCGCGAGGTCGAGGTCCAGATTGGTCTCCGGCGTCACGCCGCCCTTCCTGAATGAGTGGAAGTAGAGTGACAACAGCCAGATCACTCCCAGCGTTACGTGCGCTCCGTGGAAGCCCGTGAGCGTGAAGAAAGTGGTCCCGAACAGGTTCGTTCTGGGCGTCAGCCCGTGCTGGATGAAATCTCGAAACTCAAATACCTGGAAGGCCAGGAATGTCGCTCCCAGGATGCAGGTAGATAGCAGCCAGACCCGGAAAACCTTGATGTTTCCGCGCGTCAGGGCCGCGTAGGACAGCACCATGCTCATGGAGCTCATCAGCAATACGAATGTGCTGACCGATGTTACCGGAATGCTGAACACGTCTATCGGCATCGGCCCTGCGATGCTCTTGCCCTGATATACCAGGTACGTGGCGATCAGGGAGCCGAAGAACATGCAGTCCGAACCCAGGAAGGCCCACATCAGGAGCTTTCGATTGTTCAGGCCGGTCGAGGTGGCCTCGTGTTCCCCGGCGTGGGGGACTGAAGGTGCGTGTGCCAAAGGTTCTCCTCCGCTCTCAGTGGGACGAGTGGTCGTTGGGATCGGGGTCGTTGACCGGTTCAAACGACCAGGCGTAAACGCCGATCATGCCGATAAGAACCCCCGCCGCGGCGAGGACGAAGGGGTATATCACCCCGTTATAAACGACGCCGTAGGCGGCGATGAACAGCCCGATGCTGACGATGATTGGCCAGTACGACGGCTGTGGCAGGTGAATCGAGTGTTCTTCTTCCTCCCCTGAACCGCCTGCAACCGGCACCGGGACGCCTTCCCGTCGGCGCAGTTTCTCTTCCCACCACTCATCTCGGTCAGTGACGGTCGGGATTGCAGCGAAGTTGTACTCAGGGGGCGGCGACGGGATGGACCACTCCAGGGTCCTTGCGTCCCACGGGTCGCCCGACGCCTCTTCTCCGTTGAGCCAGCTCTTTACGAAATTGAACATGAAGATCAATAGCGCGGCTGCCAGCAAGAACACGCCGATGGTCGATATCAGATTCCAAAACTCCCAGCCCATGTTCGACTGGTAGGTGTAAATTCGCCGCGGCATGCCGTCGAGTCCGGTGAAGTGCATCGGGAAGAACGCGATGTTCTGAGCGATGAGCATCATCCAGAAATGCGCTTTGCCCAGTCCCTCGTTGTACATCTTGCCGGTAATCTTGGGGAACCAGAAGTAAACCCCTGCGAATATTCCGAAAATCGCCCCGCCAAATAGAACGTAATGGATGTGAGCGACGATGAAGTAAGTGTCCTGCTGTTGAGCGTCGGAGGCGGCGACGGCGTGCATAACTCCGCTGACCCCGCCAATGACAAACATTGCCACAAATCCCAGGGCAAATAGCATCGGCGTCTTGAAACTCAGGGACCCGCCCCATATCGTTCCCAGCCAGTTGAACACTTTGATGCCCGTGGGCGCCGCGATCATCATGGTGGTAAAGGTGAACACCGAGTTTGCCACCGGGCCGAGGCCCACGGTGAACATGTGATGGCTCCAGACCATCCAGCCCATGAAAGCGATGATTACCCCTGCGATCACCACGGTGCCGTAGCCGAACAGCGGCTTTTTGGCAAAGGTCGGTAACACGTCTGAGACGATGCCCATCGCGGGCAGTATGAGGATGTACACTTCTGGATGACCGAACACCCAGAACAGGTGCTGCCACAACAGCGGGCTGGCTCCCGCCGCCACATTGAAGAAATTCATTCCAAATGTGCGATCGAGGAGCAACTCAATCAGGGCGACCGTAATTACCGGGAAGGCCAGCACCAGCAAGATCGCCGTTATCAGACTCATCCAGGTGAACAAAGGCATGCGCATGAAGTCCATGCCAGGCGCCCTCATGTTCACGATGGTGACAACAAAGTTAAACGCCGCTGCCAGCGACGCGACGCCCAACACCTGGAGGCTGATGATCCATAGATCAACGCCGTGCCCTGGGTTTGCTGAGATTCCGGTGAGAGGAGCGTACGCGAACCAACCCGTGTTGGGGGCGCTGCCAGAAATCCAGCTGATTTTCAGCAGGAGCGCTCCGGCCAGGAACGTCCAGAAACTGAACGCGTTTAGCCGTGGGAATGCAACGTCGCGGGCACCTATTTGCAGCGGAATGATGAAGTTGAAGAAGGCCGCGCTCAGTGGCATGACCCCCAGGAAGATCATGGTTGTTCCGTGCATCGTGAATAGCTGGTTGAATATCTCGGGCGATACGATGTCCTGCTCGGCTTGAGCCAACTGGACGCGCATGAGCATGGCTTCCAACCCGCCAGTCAGGAACAGCAGGAATGCCGAAACGCCATACATAATTCCAATGCGCTTGTGATCGATGGTCGTAATCCATGACCACACCCCTGTCGGGTGAACAGGTCTGGGAATCGACAGTGGCATGCTGCTCATCCGTGGCCTCCGTTGGAATCGCTCCGGAGATACATTTTGAAATCCTTATTAGGCGCGATGGTAATTAGGCGCGATGGTAATCTGGTTCATTTGAGATTGGACAGGTACGCGACCAGCGCTGAGATATCCGGTTCACTGAGTTTTTTGGTTGGATCCGTGTAAACAGCGGCCTGTCGGGACATGATGTTTCCGGGCTTGGCCTTGTCTGGGTCTTCCAGCCACTCCCTCAGATTCTTCTGAACGATAGAGGAGTTGACCCGATCGAACTCGTCTCGATTCTCGAAGACGCCGCCGGCCAAAGTCGTCCTGCTGGCGAGGTGAGTGAGATTGGGGCCAACCCGGCCTTTAGAGTCTGGATCTGTTGCATGGCATCCCGCGCAACCTGCCTGTTGGAAGACATCTTTGCCCGCGGCAATCAGCGGGTCTTGGGATTCAAAGGCTGGCGACGCCTGTTCAAGCAGCCAGGCGTCGAAGTCCTCGCGGGGTTCGGCGATTACCCGGAACCGCATGAGGGCGTGAGAAACACCGCAGAACTCGGCGCATTGGGCATAGTAGTAACCTGGCGTGTCTGCCTGCAACCACATCGTGTTGTCATTGCCCGGCACCATGTCAACCTTGCCACCGATCTTTGGGACCCAGAAACTGTGAATCACGTCAACCGAACTGAGCCTGATGTTGATGACCTCGCCGACGGGAACGTGCAATTCGTTGGCGAAAACGATCTCTTCTTCGGCGTTTTGAGGATGTGGGTACCGAAACTCGAACCACCATTGATGCCCGACGGCATCGACGACGAGGCCGCCTTCTTCAGGCGGAAGCGGAGAGTTGGTGTTGTCGAATATCGTGAATATAGTGGGGATGATCACCAACACGAGGAGCCCGGTCGGAATCACCGTCCACGTGACTTCCAAAGTATTGTTGCCGTGGGTCTGATGAGGCATCTCGTCATCGCTGCGGCGTCGGTACTTGATGACCGCATAGATGAGAAGAGCCTCAACGAGGACGAAAACTAGCATTCCTGCCGCGAAGATCACCCAGAAAAGATTCAACTGGGACTGGGCCACTGGCCCCAAAGCCTCGAATGTGGATTGCGGATGGGACTGGTTGCAGCCAAACATGAGCGCCGCAAAAGCCATCATTAGCGCCAGACTGACGATTTTATTCGGGCGCAGTCTGAGATTCACCATTTTTATCAGATTCCCCCTCTCTGATATTGACCCACGTCAAATACGACGTGCGACATCGGTTACAGAAGTTATCAAAGCATCAGGCCGCAGTCAAGCCGCTCTGGTGACTTCCATGTCCATCGTTTCTGACATAAATAGGGGAATCCTTTCCTAAATATGAAGAAATACTAGGATATACCGTGATTAATGTATTTTGAAAGAGTGGTATTGCATTAATAGAGATAACGGATAAATTGAATCAAATGCGTGTAAAAGGTAACAATGTTTAAGTTAACATAAAAGTGGTTCGTAAAGAAACAGCAGATGCGAATGCTCTGCCCGCAGCCTGACAGTTTAGATCAGGCGACCATCTAATTGTTGACCGAGGTTCAGATCACGCTGTCAACGATGATGACCAGGAACAGGGCGCCCAGGTATGCCAGGGAGAACAGATACGTGAATTTTGCGCTCTCGATGCCGGGCCGTCTCATGAGCCGCCACGAGAAGTAAACGAAAGCCAACCCGAGAGCGGCGGCGCCCCCGAAGTATGTCCACCCGACTGCGCGGGTTGTGAAGAACATTAGAGTAAGAGCGAGCAGCAACAAGGAGTACAAGAATATCGAGCGTTTTGTTTGTTCAACCCCTGCCACCACCGGCAGCATCGGAACGCCGGCGCTGTGGTAATCATCTTTTAGAATCAGGGCCAACGCCCAAAAGTGTGGTGGGGTCCAGAAAAACACAATTGCGAACAGGTAGAGCGCCGGGAGGCCCATCTCGCCGGTCACTGCTACCCATCCGACCATCGGAGGGATGGCTCCCGCGGCCCCGCCAATTACGATATTGTGCGGTGTGGTGCGCTTGAGGCCTTTGGTGTAAACAAATATGTAAAACAGGGTCGCGCTCAATGTGAGGACCGCGCTGAGCACGTTCACCATTGAACTCAGGACCGCGAACGCCACCATATTCAGAACGATGCCGAAAATCAGCGCATGATTGGGTTGGACACTGCCCATAACGACCGGACGATTCTGAGTCCGTCGCATGCGCTCGTCGATATCTCGATCAAGGTAGTGATTGAGCGCGTTTGCGCCACCGGCGGCCATTGCCCCGCCACCCAGAACCAGGGCCGTGAGTTGCAAGCCCGGCGCTCCTTTGGTGGCTAAAAACATGCCTCCGAGCGCCGTGAACACCAGCAATACGATGATTCGAGGCTTTGTGAGCGCAATGTAGCCCCAGAAAACGCTATGTTTGGACAGAGTTGCAGTGGTCATCTAGTTGTTTTGGAACGCTCCTTAGCGTCTGATGGCGATGCTTGATTCCGTCGAATACAGTCGTGGCAAGTATATCAGAGACAACATGAAAATAAGAGCGACCCAGACTAGAGTCGCAGCGCTGAGATGAATCGCCTTGGTCTCAGCGGTGAATCCTGACCAGACCGTTGCGGCTCCCAACATGACCTGTATTCCGAAGACAAAGATGAGGAAACCACCTGACCAGGCAACAGACGGGATGGACGACCTGCGAGAAAGCGCGACCATCGACGTTACCAAAAGCAAGACACCGACCAATGCCGCAACGATTCGATGGCCCATGTGGATCGCGAATGCGGTTCCTTGCGGCATCATGTCGTCATCCAGGCAACCGGGCCATACCGGACAGGACGACCCTGCTCCGTAACCAACCATATACGATCCAGAAAGAATCAGCCCGAAGACGCCGGCTACGGTTGCGAGGGTAAGCAACTCCAGATTGATGATGGACGGGCTGTCATACGCGTCGCCAGCCAGGGAATCTTCAGAATGCCACCCGGCGACCCCCGCGATGATGAGACACGCCACCAGAACCTCCGCTATCCCCAGATGCAACAAAACAAACCACCAGGCCAGTTCGGTAAGCACGGTGGCTCCGCCAAGCACGGCGGCGACTATCACCATCGCAAAAGCCAGTACGGACGGAACGAATACCCATCGGCGATGACGATAGTACATCCACGCCATGACTGTGGTCGCAAGAACGAACACGCTGAGGACCGAAGCCGAAAGCCGATGGGAGTACTCGATGAGTGTCGTAAATTCGAAGGGGGGGATTAGCTGACCGTGGCACAAAGGCCAATCTGGGCATCCCAGTCCTGATTCGGTCACTCGAACGACGCCGCCCAGCGTGACCTGCCCAAACGCGGCCAAAACGGCGGCGATTACTACGATGCGGAATACCGATTGAGTCCTATCCGAAGACACTGGCTTTCACCGGCGCTCAGACGTGATACTGGTGTGACAATCAGGGTCCAGCGGCATGGAATTGAATGCTCCCCTGAGTATGTATGTGCAATATTTCACTAACGAACGTTATCACAGGCGAGAGTTGGGCGTCAACAGAATTCGTAGCATTATCTGTTGATGGATAGCCGTCGGAAAAGTCATAGGTTGGACGACCGATAGGTGTCGCTCTGGGTGGGTTAGCAGTTCGACCGGAATTCCAAGATATGTGTTGCACGAGCACGACACGAATTCCCTGGGGCTGTATGAGGCCCGATTCGTCTTGACGCGCCAATTGCGCCACCACTAAAATTAGGCGACCATAGCCACGTTGGTTGGCCGCCCCAGCGTCCAAACAATGTCCAGCTCAATGTGGCCCGCTAGCTCAATTGGCAGAGCAACTGACTCTTAATCAGTAGGTTCCCGGTTCAAGTCCGGGGCGGGTCACTC
>JASLRP010000239.1 GCA_030743915.1 SAR202 cluster bacterium
CGGAACGGGTGTGGGTCGGTACATCTGGCCTTACAGCGAAGCCCGTGGTCTGAGGAGCCGGATGCGGGAATTCTGCACGTCCGGATCTGCTGGGGGCCCTGGGGGAGTGATCCCCTGGGGCTACCCGACCTATATCTCGCATCGTGTACGACAACACCAAGATCGCTGTGGCCCGGATCCTGGGTGATGGTCGGAGACAACGCACTCGAGTCTTCAGTGAGCTGCAGTCCCACTATCTGTTCGAGGACCGCTTCGGTCGTCCAGCCAAAGGCAACGACAAGGGCAAGGTTGAAGGTCTTGTGGGCTACATACGCCGTAACTTCTTGGTTCCCATTCCATCCTTCAACAGCTTCGACGACCTCAACGCCTATCTCGAAGAGCAATGCATCAGCAGACGTGGCGATCGACTCCGCAGGCACACCGAGACCATCGGACAGCGCATGGAGCGAGACCTGAAGGCTCTGTTGTCTCTCCCTCCGTCTGCCTATGACGCCTGTGACAGGTGGAGCACACGAGTGAGTTCGCTATCATTGGTGCGATACCGCAGCAACGACTACTCGGTGCCGGTGGCCTACGGTCATCGAGATGTGTTGGTCAGAGGCTATGTGCACCAAGTGGTGATCAGCTGTGGGTCTGAAGTGATCGCTCGTCATCAGCGATCTTATGATAGCGAAGACCTTATCTTTGACCCTTTGCACTATCTTGCGCTGATCGAACGCAAGGTCGGGGCCCTGGACCAGGCAGCGCCGCTGAGCCGGTGGGAGTTGCCCGAAGAGTTCGTTACGCTACGCCGTCTCCTCGAGGCCCGCATGGGCAAAGCAGGCAAGAGAGAGTACGTGCAGGTCCTCCGCCTCATGGAGACCTTCCAGTTCCAGGAGGTCCTTGGCGCAGTGCGTGACGCCATGCGACTGGGCGCTATAGGCTTCGATGCCGTAAAGCACTTGGTATTGTGTCGCATCGAACACCGTCCCCCAAGGCTGGATCTACAGCTGTATCCCTACCTGCCATCAGCTCGCGTCAACACGACCTCGGCCTCAGACTACATGACCCTTCTGAGGAGGACAGGATCATGAACGAGCGACCACAGATACTTCTGGAGCATCATCTCAAGGCGCTCAGGCTTCCGACCTTCCTTAGAGAGTACGACAAGGTGTCTCGACAGTGCGCTGGCGAAGGCGTTGGCCATCCAGACTTCCTGCTGCGGCTTTCAGAGCTGGAACTGATCGACCGCCATCACCGTATGGTTGACCGACGGATCAAGGCAGCCAGGTTCCCCACAGTAAAGAGCCTAGACAGCTTCGACTTCCTGGCCATCCCATCTCTGAACAAGGCTCTAGTGTCTGAACTGGCCAGGTGTGAGTACATCGACCGCAAGGACAACGTGATTGCCGCGGGCAACTCAGGCACTGGCAAGACCCACATAGCCCTCGGTCTGGGACTTGCAGCATGTCAAAAGGGTTTGAGTGTTGGCTTTACCACAGCTGCCGCCCTGGTCCATGAGTTGATGGAAGCTCGAGACGAACGACGATTGCTCAACATGCAAAAGAGACTGGCCAAGCTCAAGCTGCTGATCATCGACGAACTGGGCTTCGTGCCATTATCCAAGACCGGGGCAGAACTGCTCTTTGAGGTGTTCAGCCAACGTTACGAACGTGGCTCGACCATGGTCACCACCAACCTGCCCTTCGATGAATGGACCGAAGTGTTTGGCTCGGAGAGGCTGACCGGAGCGCTTCTGGACCGCCTCACACATCACGTTCACATCTTGGAGATGAACGGAGAGAGCTACAGGCTCAGACAGAGTAGGGAGACCAACCAAGGGCAACCAGTAGACTAGGCCTGAGCCCTTACAGACCCCGAGATACCGACCCACACACAATGGCCCTCAGTGGTACAGTTTTACTCCGCCCCGCCGGTCCAATTTCTCTCCGCCCTTGACAATCACGAAACTCAGAAAGGGCGTATTCTAACGTTCGATATCACTGAAGCTCCTGAACATTCTATCCATTCCCAAACCGATAAGATTCACGGTCGCGGACAACAGCTTTCGCAGAGGGCGAAGCGCCCAGCCCACAGGACCTAGCCTACGCAGGACCTTTTCGATAAGCAGAGACATATACCAGCCGTTGAGTAATGCGAGGGTCGAGAACGTTCCGCCCACCGGATGCAGTTCCACTGACTTGAAGCCCGCGTTATTCAGAATCGTGCGAAGTCCGGTTTGAGTCCAGCGCCAGTGGTCTTCTGGCGTAGGGTGATATGGAAACGTGCCGTGGGTCGATAGAATCGCTGTGCCCCCCGGTGTCAGCGCTCTCTCCACCTCTGTCAGCACTCGCTCGGGAGATGACACATGTTCCAGAACCTGGGCCGAAAACACTACGTCTATGCTGTTATCTTTGAATGGCAGGGCTTCGCCAACGCACAGCACATCACACCCACCTTCGGGATCAATGTCGGCCCCTAGATACCGCGCGTTGCGGCTGGTGAACCAGGGCTTGTACTGTCCTTCACCGCTTCCCAGGTCCAGAGCCACGAGGCCATTTTGACATGCCAAAACGTCGACGACCTCGCGGTGAAGCAGTTTCTCAAGCTGAGTCCTGTGAAGCCAGTTGGGTGAGCTAATGGAACGATTAGAGCTATACGCGTCACTCATGGCAATCTCGGCTCGAAATTTGACCTGACCATGTCTCTATGTTTGAAGGCTTACCCAGAATCGAGCTAAAGCTCCACCAACTCGACCGTCGGTCGAGTTGGAATGGGCCTGTATTGCAGGACTCCCTCGGAGCGGTGGCTTCGACGATTGGGGGTCTGATTTTCGAGCAGCTATCGGCTGTCAGTCGAATTGCGTTCTGCTGAGGTTTATTGTCGATGTCGCGCTTGTTTTAATGGGTTCAGATTCAGGTTCATATCTGACTGGTAGTTTAACTGGAAGACGCGCCTGATTCTTCCTAACTAAACCCCTGTTTCTACTCGTTCTGATAATCAGAGCATGTCGTCGATTCTTACGCTACGAGCATGGAGTCCAGATTTACCTTCTCGTTCGGAGCGTGACGCTCTCATCTCCTAAGATAATCAACACTTAACTTTAATGTCAACGCTCAACGCATAAGGATCACCGTCGTCCCCAGTCAGTCAAACGACTGAACAGGCCCGCGGGCGAAACGCGATGCAAACAGTTTAAGAAGATTGCAAACAAAATGTATTCTGACACCCACCCGAATCCAAACACTTTTCCAGGTACGATGTTCAAGGTAAGGGATTGTTTCAACCCAACGTCCCTACATACAACCTCTCTGCTCCTTCGTAAGCGCTTCGGCTCCTCCTCCACGAAGGCGGCAGGGAGGTATTTTTATCCCTGAGAATCAGACTGTCAGGTGTCAGGGAGCGCCATGCTGAGCCGAGGCGAAGCATCTGGTCGCGCGCAGGCTAAGCTTTGGATTGAATCGACGAGATTCTTCTATTGCGATCTAAGAATGGCGAGGCCACCTCCAGGCGCTTCAACTAACCTGCGGGCACGATTGGCAAGAGGATGTGGGACGGATGCTCGGCGTCGTGGTAGATGGTCTGGTTGGCGATGCGCGTCTCGGTGTCGATGCCGAAGGTGTTGCCGGTGTTGGGGTTGCGGTCGAACTGCGGGAAGTTGCTGGATGAGACCTCAACTCGAATCTGATGCCCCTTGAGAAAGCGGTTGCTGGTTGACCACAGGTCGATGGTGTATTCGTATATCTCGCCCGGTTCCAGCAGAGTCGGCTCCTCCCACGAGTCCCGATATCGGGCGCGAATTATCCCCTGAGCGACGTTGATTACTGTGCCGTTGGGGTGAACGTCCACCAGTTTGGCCGTGAAGTCGGTGTCCGGCACGTCGGACGCGGCGTAGAGGGTCATCTTGACCGGCCCGATGGCCTCGACATCCTCCTCCAGGACGGGCGAGGAGTACACAAGAACGTCGGGACGCCACTCGACCTGCTGCTGGTCGCGCGGCCCCATCGAGACGGGCGTCAGGTCTTCGGAACAGCACGTGCTGCCTCCGACAGTCATCACAGGATGTTTCGGATCATAGATGAACTGGTCTGGCGCCTCGGAGGATGGCGCGGTGGCGTTCAGGCCGCCGTTGCCGAACATGGAGTTGGCGTTTCCGTCGCTGTGCAGATAGTAGGGCGTGTATCGAGTCTCAGGGAGTGGCCAGTCGGACGCGGTGCGCCACTGGTTCGCGCCCATGACGAACACGTTGACCGGCGGCTCGTTCTGGATTCCGGTGTCGATGCCTTTCAGCCAGTAATCGAACCATCGGACGTGTTCATCCATCAGGTCTACGCGGACGGCCTCGCCGTACTCAACGTCGCCTGTGCCGGTGTCATTTCCTGAGTCGCCGAGGTTGTGAATCCAGGGGCCGATGACCACTTTCTGGTTGCTCTTGCCCGGCTCGCGGCCCTGCTGGCTGACGCCCATGTAGTTGTTCAGCGTTCCCTGAAGAAACACGTCGTACCATCCGCCCATTCCATAGACCGGAACGTCGATTTCCGGGTAGGCCTCCTGGGTGGGACGCATGGCCTTCCAGTAATCGTCGTAGCTGGGATGCTGGACCCAGTCCTTCCAGACCCGGTTGTTACGTCCGCCGGCCTCGTCCATCGTGCTGATGGGAAGATGCCAGAACAGCGTGGACATGTTGTTCTCCTCTGGGAACCAGAGGTAGTGGACCTGGTTGGTGCGGGTGTGCATCTGGATGGCGGCCCAGCGGTAGTTGAAAGCCAGTTGAAAGGCCCCGCCGGTGTAGGCCCAGTTGTGATAGAAGTTGGAGTATCCGACTCGGGGGACCATCGCCTTCAGGTACTTGCTCCGCAAAGGGGCGGACTGCCACTGCACCATCGCCACGTAGGAGCCGCCGGCCGTGCCCACGTTGCCGTCGCACCAGTCCTGAGCGCCCAGCCATTCCTGAGTGTCGTAGCCGTCCTCGGCCTCGAATCTGAAGGGATACCATTCGCCCGGAGAATCCCATCGCCCCCGCACGTCCTGAGCGGCGACGGCGTAGCCTCGTGTGGCGAAGTACATGCAGTCCTGAACGACGGGCTCGCTGTTGTTGTGGTAGGGGGTGCGTATCAGGATGGTTGGATGAGGCCCGTCGGTATCCGGCAGATAGATGTCGGTGGACAGTTCTACCCCGTCACGCATGGGGATTCTGACGTCGAACATCATCCTGACCTGGTGAACGGGACGGGAAGCTTCGTTTGCGGTGATGGTCATTGGTGTCTCCATTGAGAAACTGGGTATCAGAACGCGACGCCATTATACATGGCGCCGCCAGACAAGAATCTAGGCGTCGAATTCGCCAAGTGGCAGGCCGGGTGGGATGGCCTCTGGACGCTGGCATTTCGAGGTCAGGTTTACGTGGCTGCCCTGCTCTGAGGACTCGTGGATGGCGTGCATGATGTCCAGGACGTGGTTGGCAAGCTCTGCGTCGGCCCTGGACTTTCGGTCTCGACGGATGGCCTGGGCCATGTCGGCTACGCCCAGCCCTCGCCCGCCCTCCGGGTGGGTTAGAGCAACGTCAGTCCATTCATCGCTCGGTCCTCGTTTCAGACGCACGGGGCCACCGAAGATGTTGGGGTCGGGCACGCTGAGAGTTCGTTCAGCGCCGTATATCTCGATGCGCGGAAGCTCGGAGGCCCACACGTCGAAGCTGGTGATAACTGTCGCCACTGCGCCGCTATCAAAATTCAGAAGGCCGGTGACGTGGGTTGGCACCTCGACGTTGATTTTTTCGCCATACCGAGCTTCGCTGGTGATGGTCCGCTCGTCGGTGGCTTTGGTGTAGGAGCCTGACACCTGCTGGACAGGCCCCAGCAGGGCAACGAGACAGGTAAGGTAGTATGGCCCCATGTCGAACATCGGCCCGCCGCCGCGCTGGTAGTAGAAGGCCGGGTCGGGATGCCAGCTTTCATGGCCGTGATTAGCGAAAAAGGCGGTCGCTCCGAAGGGACGCCCGATGTCACCTGCGTCGATCAGCCTGCGGCAGGTCTGGATACCGCCTCCCAGGAAGGTGTCGGGGGCGCACCCGACGCGGACACCTTGACTCCGGGACGCGCTCAGTATCGCCTCGCCGTCGTCTCGGTCTATCGTCAGAGGCTTTTCGTTATAGACGTGCTTTTCGGCGGCGATGGCAGCCAGACTCACCTCAGCGTGGGCGTTCGGCGTCGTCAGGTTCAGCACAATGTCGATGTTCGGGTCAGAGAGCAGTTCCTCGACGGAGCAGGCTTTCGGAACGCCGAACTCCTGCGCCCTGCTCTTTGCTCTATCTAAGATGAGGTCTGAACAGGCCACAATCTCGACGCCTGGATACAGAGGCATATTGCGAAAATACTGAGGGCTGATGGTTCCGCATCCGATGACACCCACGCCAATGGATTCGGTATTCTGAGTCGTCATCGGCTGGCCCATAGCATGCCCCGCCGGGTAATCTCCATAACTTCAGGCACTTCAAAATCGTCCAGCTTGTGGCCCAGCGAGGAGTAGAACACTCGGCCCTCGCCCCAGCGACGCTTCCAGACAGCGGGCATTTCACAGCCTGCTATCCACGGAGACGGATACGGGGCCATGCCACTGATCTGTTGGTCCCCCTTGAATGTCGTGGTCGCCAGAACCTCGTTGCTGGGGTCAACGTGCATGTAATACTGCTCGGTGTGCATCGAGAAATCGTCCAGTCCGGTGGTGATGGGATCGTCATGGTCTGTGATGTTGACCTCGTAGTCGATGTACCCGCCAGGATGAGAGACCCACTGACCGCCCACCATGAACTGGTAGTCAACCGCCGTGCGGTACGAGTCGGCCATGCAGCCATGCCATCCGGAGATTCCCACACCGCTGGCTATCGCCTCCAGCAGGTTGGAGGTCTGCTCGCGGGTTATCTCGCCCTGAGTCCAGACTGGCACGATCAGGCTCAGCGCTTTGAGTTTATCGAGATCAAGATAAACGTCCATGCTGTCGGTAATCTCGACGTCGTAGCCTTGCTCCTCCAGCCACGGGCCGAACAGTTCTGTGCATTCTTTGGGCGAGTGGCCCGGCCACCCACCCCATACCATCAATGCAGATTTTTTCAAGTTGTTTGCCCTTCTCTGTGATCAGGGGACTATTCGTCCGCCGCTACAGGGTTGCTCAGAGTCCCGATGCCTTCCACCTCGACCTCCACCGTGTCGCCGATGTTGAACTCATCCACGCCGGGGCATCCGCTGGGGATGATGTCGCCGGGATTCAGAACCATCACCTCAGACACCCAGCTAACAAGCTCGGCGACCTTCCATATCATCCCGCTGCTGGAGCCGTCCACGACTGTCTGATCGTTGACCCGGCACTGGATACGGAGGTTGTCACCGTCAAGGCCAGTCGCGATCCACGGGCCGATGGGACAGAAGGTGTCGAAGTGCTTCCAGCGCATGCTGGTCCCGGCGCCCAGGTCGCTGGTGGCAAGCTCTCTGGCGCTCACGTCGTTGACGCAGGTGTAGCCCAGCACGTAGTCCATCGCCTCGGACACGCTGACGTGCCTGGCCCGCCTGCCGACGACTATTCCAACCTCGGCCTCGTGGATGATCGAGCGTCCAATCCTCGGATAGATGATGGGGTCGTTGTGCCCGATGACAGTCCCTGGCTGTTTCATGAAGATGCCGGGGCCGTCCCGCTCGTCCTTCACACCGTAGTTGGCGGCGATTGCGGGGACCTTGTTGGTCTGGATGTCGATAGGGGCCAACAGCCGCACGTCGGACAGGGCGCACAGAGTGTCTCCGGGACGCGCTCCTGAGTACAGATTGCCCTGGATGGCGCGGACCTCGTCCCCTTCGACGATGCCCCATTGGACTCGGTTGTTTTGTAGAAATCGGGCTATGTTCACTGGTTTCCTCAGTTGGTCAGGTGTCGGGTTGTCGAGTATCGGGATTCTTGTTCCGGCTCAGGATAACAGGGTCTGGATGCCAGTGGAATCCGCTGACCAAAACCAGTCCCGGCGGGCCGCAGGGAGCAAAGCAACTGGTCGCGGACAGAACCACCGTTGATCGCCTCACTGCTGATAGCTGATCGCTGACAGCTAACTTCAGCCTGTAGACCACGTCTCACGTAATCTACATGCCCTTTTGAGCAATCCTCACGCGGATTTTACGCCTATTTGGATACCATCGAATTGAAGAAACGGATGCGCGTGTTGCGCTGGCCCTTTTAGGACGCCTCGGCAATACGAAGGCGAGGAGGCCGAATCATGAAATGCAGGGAACGAGCGAAGATTTACCTTGAGATGAACGACGTCGAGTATCAATCACACCAGCACCCTGAAGTTTTCACCGCCCAGGAAGTCGCCGAGATTGAGCACGTGCCGGGCCAACTTGTGGCCAAGGTCGTGGTCGTTTTTGCCGACGATGAAATGGTGATGCTGGCGCTGCCAGCCGACCACAAAGTCAACCTGAAGGACCTGGCCGAAGCGGTAGGCGCGAGAGATGTGCGGCTGGCTTACGAGGACGAATTCGCCGATCGATTCTCAGACTGCGAGATCGGAGCCATGCCGCCCTTTGGCGCAATGTATGACATTCCGGTGTTCGTGGACAGTTCTCTGACCGAGGATGACACCATCTACGTTCAGGCAGGGACGCACACTGAAACCCTTTCCCTGTCCTACAGCGACTACGAACGCCTGGAGAAGCCCAAAGTGTGCGCTTTCGCTCGACACCTGTGAATTTATTGATAATCTCAAATATCGGAGGAGAACAATGAAAGCCAAAGATCTGATGAGCCTCGACGTAATAACCGTCCGCATCGACGCCACGGCCGGCGAGTGCGCGGACATCATGAGAGAGTACCTGATTAGCTGCCTCCCCGTGATCAATTTCGATGGAAAGCTGGTGGGCATTCTTACCAGTTCCGATTTTGGACTGACCAGGCGAACTATGCCTCGCGGAGAGGTGTTCTACACGGTTTTGAATTCGTCTGCGAACGCAGACACGGTGGAAAAGCTGACCGAAGAACTTCGGGCCACTGCCATCAGAGACGTTATGGCCCAACCCGTCATTACTGTGAAGGAAACCACGCCTGTGGGAGTCGTCGTGATGACGATGATGGAACGCCGGGTCAATCACATACCCGTCGTCAAAGAGGACGGCGAGGTTGTCGGCATTATCACCCGCCATGATCTGTTGAAGATGCTGGCAAAGGAAGCAGTGGCAACTTAGTCGCCGCCAAACGTCAGGCACGCAACAAGGCTTCTCGGAATCTCCGAAGATTCTGAGAAGCCTTGTCGTCTCATATACGAACGTATCCCGACCCTACTGCGCTCATCAACGCAGCAGGGTCATTCCTTGCTCCCGAATTTGCTTATATTGTGCCTCCCTTCACTGAGCGGATGCCACCAACTCTGAATCCTCCACCTTCACCCCTGGCGCCTTCCCTGTGTCTTGTAGGAACTTGAGCAGGGCATCGTGGTCGATGGCCGGCTCTTCACGGACATGTATGTAATGCCCGCACTGGAGGCAGTGAATAAATCGACCGTAAACGTCGCGGTCTGAGTACATGTCTCCGTTGCACCGTGGGCAGCCTTTCAGATTCAGCATGGTCAACACCTCTACTAGTTTTCCCGGTGGCTTGAGAGCCTGCCGGGCGTTGGATTCTCGTTACGAGTGCATTCTCCCAGCAAGGCAATGTGGAAGGTGTGAGGATGGGTCGAGCGCTCGTGAGGAATGTGTAGGGATGTGTCTGGAAATGGCCGAACATGCCACACATCGGCGCTACGACTGAGCATGAATTTCGGGATCTGGAGAGTGTTACATTGAGTGGCGCCTTGATCGAGATTGACAACGAACATTGGTTGATCGTAAAGTCTGAGTCGGCCCGAAATGAAGAGCATGTGAAAGCGCTGGATTTCACTTGACGAATATTACATAGGTTACGTGACATACCCATAATCGGTGTTCGTGAAATGACGGGGGACCACCAACAAATCGGAGGCACTCCCATGAA
>JASLRP010000240.1 GCA_030743915.1 SAR202 cluster bacterium
CAGTGATCGCCCTGCAGCACATCGTGGGCCTGGCTCCCATCAACGGCTGCGGAGTAACCGACACACAGTCCATCGGAACGCTGACGACTGCTAAGTAGCATCCGGCTGAAAGCCCAATAGCAACGGCCCACCCGTCCTGAACGGGTGGGCCGTTTTCGTTGACGTGATCTCCGAATGCCAAAGAATCTGTGCCGCCTTCGCTGGAATCGCGGTAGACTGTCACTCACCATATTCAAAGGATGGCACTGTCAATGGCTAACCAACAAACCATCAACGCAAGTCTGAGTTCTCATCTGTCCGGGGCTGACGTCTCGCCTGCCCTCAGAGAATTGTTACACAATCGCAATGTCGAAGAATCGCTGAAAACAGTCTCGATTGCCGCGTCCGGCGGCGATGAGTCCCTGCGGCCCAGCCAACTTGCCCTGATTGTGAGATACCTCCTGGAGAACGAATCTGACACGAGTGCTCGAGACAAAAAGCTGACTTTGGAAGAACTGACGCTATGCTGTGGAATGGCGGCCAGCATCGTGTCGTCACCGGACTCCGCCTTCGGAGTGAAGGTCTCGGACAGCGCTTGGTCGATGGCTCACCGTATCGCTTACCAGCAGTTTCCAGATCAGGAAGAATCGTCTTACGTGCCTCGATCGCTGGCGATATATCGGCAGATAGCGCCAACGCTGGTTGAGGAAGGCGGTTTCGACCTCGAGCGAAGTTATCACGAAGCGTACGGACTCACTATCGACGAAGCCTGGAAGATTGGCCACGCTCTCACTCAATGGAGCATTTCCAACCCAGGGAAAGTATTCAACCCAGAGACACTAACGCAACAACTGGGGTTAAAGGACATACACCAGGAACATTACAAGAACTTCTTGGCCACGCAATCCTGCACTTACGATGTTTACCGTTCAATGCTCAGCGCCCCGACTGAGGGCCAACCTCACTTCGAGCCGTACAACCTGAACCCTTTTCGCAAATTCCCAATACTTACTCTGCCGGACGGCAATCACATACTGCCAATGCCGGGATACCTACTTCGGCGTATCACCCACGGGCTTTACTACGATCTTATTGAGTTGGACCGCTCAGGATACATCAGTCTCATAGGGCGAACGTTCAAAAATTACGCAGGGAAACTACTGGAGAGCCTTCCTTCAGATACTGTGAGCCGACTCGACAACGACGTCTGGACCATCAGCAACAACGACACTACTATTCTCATAGAATGTATCACTCGACCTTTCGGCGCGATGAGCCGTTCGACAGGAGACCGCGTCCATCTCCACACTGACCTGTCACGAAGGGGTGGAGTCGTGGACAGCGTGAAACGAATTCAGGATTTCCAGGAATCTGCCGCTGGAGGTTCCGCTCCCAACGCCACTATTCAAGGCAACCAGACGGTGGGCGTCGTCGTCGCGCTGGAAGATTTCTACCTGGCGAATGGGCCATTCATACGCAGCGTCGTGAACGAGGAGCTTGAAAACCAGGGAAGGAATGTCATGGGGCCGGACATTCAACTGACGCACGTTGCCGGGTTGGAGGCAGCCTGCGCTCTGGCTGCCGCTTCGAATCGAAGCCTGGCCGAGGTGATGAGCCGGAAGGTCAATCAATCGAGTTATCAAGGATTGGAACTGGATGCTTACATCCGCCATCTGGCTTTAATTGCCGAAGGCGATGGAACATCTCTCGTCCCAGAATTGCTGAAGAGTGTGGCAGCGGCGTTACTCTAAACCGAATCATCTATCACGCTACGAAAGGAAAAGCGCGACGCCAGCGAATTGAGACCAAAATCAAAGCCCATCTTTTGTGTCACTGCCGTGTCGATGCGTTTATATGTGTATTGATGGATCGATTTGCGGTCCATTATTTGACTACCAGTAGGCTGCCAAACGCGCAGCATCAACTATACGGGCCGGTGGACTGACTTTGAGAGCAATGAGAATAGAGGGCGGCTTCCGCTAATGCGATTCCAGATATTCGCAGTTTCATTCGCACTGATATTTATCGCGGCGGTATTTCTGTCATGGGTGATTGGCCGCGATCTGACCAGCGACGATAGTTCACCGGTGCGCAGCGTCCAAGGCGCTGGGCAGGTTCTCGACTACGAACTCGACCCTTCGTGCGTCCAATACCAGAAACCTGGAGGCGACATAGAGATCGTGTGTCCGCATAGCACTGCCCCGGATGTCGATACTCGTCTGGTAATTACAGAGAAGCCGAAGGACCCGTAATCTCCTCCAGGTCTGCCCGATGGTCAGGCCCTCAGCGCGTCATGACGTCTTCCGGTGGTTTAACCGCCATCACTGGCGCCTGTCCACGGGATATGACGCTCAACGCGACGCTTCCTAGCTCCTGTTCGGATGCATTCCCTTTGCCGTGGGTGGACATCATGACCAGGTCCACGTCGTGCGTCGTCGCATGCCGGATGATCTCAGAAGCGGGTTCTCCGTAACTAATATGCCATTCAACGCTGACATCGCTCTTTTCTAGTTTTTCTGCCACTCGCTCAACGTAATGCGCGATGTCGGCTTGGGCGGATTTCTGGGATGGAGTCATGTCTTCGGTTCGGGGCGTCGCAGCATCGACCACGTGCAGTATGGTTACGACAGAATCGAATTTCGTTGCCATAGTGGTTACCTGGCCCAGGATGTATTCAGCCATCTGAGACCCATCCAGCGGCACCAGAATACGCTCGTAAGTCATAACGATTGCACCTCCCCAGACTGAACTTGCCATGAAACGGATTTTCAGGTGTTCGGTAGCCTTCGCGGAACCCCTTTGAACATCCCATCATGCGCCGGGAACAGAGCCGTCAACTCAGTAGTTCCACCACTGACGCCATTTGCCCAGCGGCAGTTCCATAATGAGCAGATCATGGAGCCGGCCCCGGACATCTTTGATGTGGTTGGGCACAACGCTCAATTGCACAAACCCGAGAGCGGACGCCGCAGCCTTGGCGTCGTCCTGTTCGTCCGCGACAAGCTCAAAAATCACCTTCTCCAACCCTGAGTCTTCCGCGATGGAAATCAACTCACGCATCAGAGCGCGACCGACGCCTTTGTTTCGGTAGTCCGGATCCACGACGATACGGATTTCTGCCAGATGACTGCGCGCGCCTGCTCTGCGGCGATGCAATGTGCCGTCGGCGACAATCCTGCCATCCTCCTGGGCGATCAGAGGCAACGCCCTGGAGTAATCCATGTTATCTATCCACTCTCCAACCACCTTGGGCGAGGTCACGTCCTCCTTCAGGTAGTACCGATCATCTTCTGGAACTCTGAGGAAGAATTCCAGGAGAGCGTCGCGATTCTCGGGACGCAACGGTTCAATGATGATGACGCTGTCGTCCGCCGCTTCAAGTTGCTTCGGGTATTCACTCAAAGTGTAAACTGCCATTGGTCTGCTCCTACGTTACCGAATGCCGGTCTGATTGATGGTGGCCGAGAGATGATCTTGGGATCAATGTCCGTTTGTTGATGGTATCACCAACACTGGGTCGCCGGCGGACCTGATCACTGAGTCAGTCACGCTGCCGAGCGCCAACCTTCGAAATCCTGACCGGCCATGGCTGGCCATGACAATCAGATTTTCGGGCAATGCGCGAGCCACATCAATTATTGCGGAAGCCGGAACTCCTCGCATGACCCCACAGCGCGCCTCCAATCCCTGGTTGCGAAGATTCTCCGCGACACCTGCGAGGTATGCCTTCGCTTCTGCCTCAACTTCCGACTCAATGGTTTTGCTGTTGCTGTGGAGCAGGGTTCCGGCAGAGTATGGCGTGTAAACGTTGAACATGTTCACCGCTCTGCACAGGTCAACCGTCAGAGACATCTGCTTCGCCAATTCCACCACAAAAGGAAGCACTGACTCGGCCAGATCAGAACCATCAAGAGGGACCAGGATACTGGAAACCTTGACCCCATCGGCGCCGAGTTGCTGGGCTTTCTCCGGCGTAATCGCAAGCGTGGGCGTCTGAGCTGTGCGAATCACTTTGTCCGTCACACTGCCCAAAAACGCCCGACTCACGGTGTTTCGACCGTGTGTGGACATCGCGATGAGATCGCACTCTTTCTTCTTCGCCACTTCGACGATCTTTTCAGCGGCTTCTCCAAAAACAACATCCGCCTCGGCGTTAATCCCCTGGGAACGCAACTGATTTGCCACAATGTCCAGATCGACACGAACACGAGACCCGACGCGATCCATTACCTGTGAGATTGACCCTTCCACGTCTGGTGACGATGCCCGAGCTTGAGGTTTGACTGGGATAAATCCCGTGAACGCCATTGGCAGCGCCGGGTCGCTAGCTTCTTGGGTCGGCGCAGATGAGACACCCAACGAATCGTGATCGACTACTGACAGAATCACCAGACGAGTGTTAATGCCATTTGCCAACAACGACACATACGGCAATATGCCTGCTGCTCTCTCCGTGCCATCCAGGGGGACAAGTATTTTATCGAACATGGAACCTTCCTTGAGTGACATGTTTGATCGGGCGTTCGGCGACTATTACGAGTTGCCTCGCTCCATCATCCGACTACATCATCTCCGCAAGCCGGGTGTCTGTGAAACCCATCAAATTCATACTATAGGTCGTGACGTGAGGAACCGATGAGGAGCCACGGGCCTTCCATGAAGGTTCCGTGAAGCATGGGGGATCAACATTGAATGACTTACGTCGTCCCGCTGGAGATTGCCAGTCTTGACGACTCGTTGGCAGGCGGAGATCGGACTCAGACCGACCATCCTTGAGCCGGATACAGCGATTTGTCCCTCTGAAAGTCATCCTGATATGAATTGCTCAAATTTGGAAGACACGCATCATCTCCATCTTTGCACGGGATATTCACAACTGTCTCACGATCCCAGCCTCTTTTCGCCGATCTTGAGGACTATGATCTGATTGGCGTAAACGTCGATCGAGAAAGTAGCAGCCACGGAGTGACCGGTGGCCCAATCCCGATTAGAGACAACGTGGTCCGCAGTTCATTAGTATCCTCTGACCAATAGGAATGGTGCGTCTGCACCTAGTGGCTGGCCGGAGACGGTGATTGAATAGGTAGTGTAATCAATGGATGCTGGTAGGACCAGCGCGAATCTTGGAGTCACGCATGTACTGCCCACACTGCGGAAGCGAGAACACATCCCAGGCGCGATTTTGCGGCAATTGTGGTTCTTCCCTGAGTCAAGAGTCATCTGCCGAATCCACGGCGCCTGACGGTCAACGACCCACAGAATACCGGTTCGCGGGGTTCTGGATTCGTTTTTTCGCCTGGGTCATCGATTTCATAGTGACCTTCATCGGGACGATTTTCATCGCTGCGGCCACGCCCGGTGTATTTTCGAGCTTGCCACTCGATTTCCTGTTCTTCGGGCCATTGGTTGGCTTCATTCTTCCGTGGGCGTACTACGTGCTGCTGACTGGGTTCACAGGACAGACTCTGGGCAAAATGGCGGTGGGCGTCCGCGTCATAGGGCCCGATGGCCGGCCGCCAGGGATTGCCATTGCGGCCCTGAGGGAGATCCTCGGCAAGATCAATTCGTCATTGGTCCTGTTCCTCGGTTTTTTCTGGGTTGCGTGGGACAGGAAGAAGACAGGCTGGCATGACCACATCGCGAGAACTCATGTGATTCGAATATGATATTAGATCTGGCTTGATGAATGCGATAGGCGCCGACCCATGAAGGGCAAGGAGGCGAACCATGCGTTGCCCTAACTGCGAAAAAATAAACGAGGCATCGAATTCATTCTGCATCAATTGTGGCCTCTCGTTAAGCGAAGAGAGTCACGAGATGCAGTCTGAGCACGCGGAAGAAGATGTTTCGCTGACTGACCTGAACGACCAGGTTCAGGTCCTTAGGCAGGAAGTATCCGGCATTCAGAATACGCTTGCCAAATACGGCATGACGCCTAGCACACGCCCTGTTCAACCGCGACCGCAGCCTCGACCACAACCTGCGCCAATAGCTCCGCAGGTTGCCACTGCCCAGCCTGTGCTCGCCACCGCCGGTGGGCCTCCGTCAGGCCTTCCTGCCGACGACACCTATCGAACTGTTGAACCGGAAGAGCCTCTCTGGGAC
>JASLRP010000241.1 GCA_030743915.1 SAR202 cluster bacterium
GATAGGACGGAGCTTCACAATCTGGCAGAATCCAATAGGCCCAAGGCCCAGGAGCTTGCAAACCTCTACGACGAGTGGGCCGAGCGATGCGACGTTCAACCGTGGAGGATTTTATATCCCGCCTGGAACCCTCGGATGCGCACTCCCAGCGGACACATGACTTTATAATGCAACGTTAGATTGAGGGCGGAGGCAGCAGAATGGCATTAGCGTTGGTGAACAAAATGCAAAAACGCATCGCCGTGATCGAGGTGTTCGGGGCCATCGGCGGCCCGGTTAAATCTCCTGAAATGAGCAGACTGCTGAACACGGCGCGGGACGATCATCGAATCAAGGCTGTGGTGCTGGACGTTGACTCTCCGGGCGGCAGTTCGTCGGCCTCAGACTACATCTATCGTAGCGTCAAACGCCTGGGTGAGCGCAAGCCAGTGATCGCGGCCATTCGGGGCACCGGAGCGTCGGGCTCGTACATGATCGCCTGCGGCGCCCAGCGCATCGTGGCCTCGCCGGGCGCCATAATCGGCTCCATCGGCGTGATTTCTGTGCGTCCCATCTTGGAGGACCTGCTGGAGCGGGCCGGAATCAAGGTGAACGTCAACAAGAGCGGCGAATACAAGGACATGGGCGCCCTCTGGCGCGAGGCGACAACCGAAGAGCAGGAGAAGATGCAATCGCTGATCGACGACATCTTCGGCGACTTCGTGAACATTGTCTCCGAGGCCCGTGGCCTTGACGAGGGCGCGGTGCGTGATCTGGCAACGGGCGAGGTATATCTGGCCGAACGCGCCCGCGAGCTTGGCCTTGTGGACGAGTTGGGAGATTTGCATCGGGCCCTCGACATCGCGTCAGAGCTTTCGGGCGCTCCGCCCACTCCCATTTACCTGCGACCGAAACGCAATTTGCGTCAATTGCTCTTCGGCTCAGTAGCCGAGTCCTTCGTCGGAGCCGTGGCCGACCAGGTAGAGCAGCGTATTTCCCAGAGTCGCTTTCGATTGTAACGTCACGCCATTCTGAGGCGGCAGCCGAAGTATCTGGTCGTCAACAGGCAACCGTGGCATTGGGCCGACCAGAGGCTTCGCCATAGCTCAGCATGGCGGGTTTCGATTTACAATCGAGTCCGCGATTTCGCGGATCACCGAAGCAGCTCATCGCAAATCATGACCCTGGACAATACAAAAAATATGCACTACCGGACACTTGGAAAGACGGGACTTAACGTATCGCTATTGAGCCTGGGCACAGGCGGGCCCAGCATGTTTGGGCAGAACAACGGGCTTGAACAAAAACAGCAGACCGAGCTTGTGCGCCGATGCCTGGATATGGGCATCAACCTGATCGACACCCACGAGAGATACAAGGACAGCGAGGAGATTCTCGGCAAAGCGCTGAAGGGCGTTTCGAGGGATGCCTATAATCTGGTTACCAAGTGGGCCTACGCTCCGGGAGGCGATGATTTCGAGTCTGATCCTGAAGCGCTGTCCCGGTCGGTGGAGCGCAGTCTGCGAAGGCTGGGAACCGATCATGTGGAGGTCTTGTTGTTCCACGGCCTGATGCCCGAGCATCACGATCTTGTGTTGGAGCGATATGTTCCAGTCCTCCAGCGTCTGAAGGACGAGGGCAAAGTCCGGTTCGGAGGTTTCAGCCTGCGATTTGTCGATGACCCGTCCCACGAGGGCGCCCTCACGGCTCTGGAGAGGACGCCGGAGCTTTGGGACGTGATAATGCTCAAGTTCGGCATCCTGAATCAGTACGCCTCAAAGCACGCGCTGCCCCTGGCGATGGAGCACAACATCGGCATCTTGAACATGGCGGCGGTGCGTTTCAAACTCCCCGATCCGAAGCTGCTGGCCGAGACCATTGCCGACTGGAAGGCTCGTGGCCTCATTCCTTCGGACGCCTTGCCAGATGACGACCCTCTGGGATGGCTAGTGGACGACGACGTGGACTCGGTCATCAGCGCAGCCTACAAGTTCGCGGCAGAGCATCCGGCCATCGGGTCTGTGATTTCCGGCACGTCCAGCATCGAACACATGGAGCGCAACATCTCGGCTATGGAGCGCCCGTACCTACCGCAAGAAGCTCGGTTCCGGCTTGAGCGTCTATTCGGTCACATCGCTGAGTACGCGTGACCTAACGCGAAGCCGCGCGGTTGCCTTTCGAGTTCCGCAATCTCCAGAGTCCCGCAACCGCCAACAATCCGGCGATCAAGAACAATCCCCAACTTCCCGTGCCGGGCACTGGCGGTGCCGGTGTAGGTGTGGGACACGGCGTAGGAGCGGGGCCCGGCGTGAAAGTCGGGGTTGGAGGCAGTGGTGTAGGCGTGGCCGTTGTCTTCGGAGCGGGCGGCGTAGCGGTAGAAGTTGGCGGTTGTGGTGTCGGCGTGGAACACTGCGCATCTGTCGGCGGTAGTGTTGGCGTCGGTGTGAAGGTGATGGGCAGTGGCGTGGACGTGGGCGTTGTTGATGTCGATGGCGTGGGTGTAAATGTCGGCTCTGGCGTTGGTGTTGATGAGGCGCTGGCGATCGGCGACGGTGTGGGTGTAAGGGTTACAGGAAACGGCGTCGGTGTGCGCGTAGGTGTTGTTGATGTTGCTGGTGTAGGTGTAAATGTCGGATTCGGCGTAGGTGTCGATGTGGAGCCCGGAATCGGAGAAGGCGTGGGCGTCAGGGTGACGGGGAACGGAGTTGGGGTTGGCGTTCCCGGTTCTGGCGTAGGTGTGATCGTCGCGGGAACCTGTGTAGGCGTAAGCGTAGGAAGTGTTGATGTCGACGGAGTAAGCGTGGGCGTAAACGTAACAGGTAGTGGCGTTACGGTGGCAGTTGGCGGCGGTGGCGTATTGGTGGCCGTGGGCGGAGGCCCGAATGTTGCAGTAGGAGATGGCGTGCGTGTGTTGGTCGGAAACGGTGTGAGCGTCGGAGTGGCGGGCGGAAACGTAGGTGATGCTGTTGGAGGGAACGGTGTTGTAGTCACAGTCGCTGTATTCGTTGGGAAAGGCGTAACAGTAGCGGTGGCATTGGAAGTTACCGTAGGCGTGGCAGGGGGAAACGGTGTGGCTGTGGGAACAGTGAACGTGTAGTTCACGGCCAACACCGGACGACGGGAGGAGAACGAATTCTCTCTGGTATCGAACCGTTTGGTAGTCTTGATTGAGGACTCGTTGCCCTTGAGCAACCAGCCAAAGTTTGTGTTTTTGTCACTCACCCATCCCTGAACGTCTGCGATGAGTTGAGTTGATGACCAAGTGTATTTCCCGTTGCTCGAGACCGTCTGGCTCGCGCTGGGACTGGAATTGAAATCTCCCCCGGCGCTGGTCCACGAGGTGGAGTTGAAAAAGCTGTGAGTCCAGGTTGCATCGCCATTTTGTGCGGTGGCGCCCCCTCCCTCATTGTTACTGGCATTGGAATCGCCTTCGCCCCAGTCTGATGAAACCTTGTGCATGTTGATCGTTTGAGACCCGGACGATGTCTTGGACATGTTCAGAGTCAGCGATGCGCTGTTGACGGTCGCATCGGATGGTATGCTTGACAGGTCAAACTTCACGACAGCACGGCGTATGGAGCCTCCGGTAGTCTTGCCGACGAACATGTGGGCACCTGCGCCGTTGCTCAATCCTCCAGAAGTGTGTTCATATAGCGTGTTGTCCTTGTTGGCGCCGAAAGTCGCGTCGCTTGTCTGTGTTGCGGCGAACAACATAGTGGACAACGCTGTAACAAGCGACAAAGCGATTATGGCCGATGCTGGTATTTTCCAAGAAACACCGCCGAATTGTGAACTGAGACATAGCCACATATGAACCTATGATTACTCCTCGATAGCTTTCGCCTCCTCCCACAGGGCCTCTTTCTGATCGAGAGGCAAATCCTCGAACGATATACCGCGCTCTCGGCTCAGGCGTTCCATTGTGGTGAACCGCTTATAGAACCGGGTGTTGGTTCCTCGCAGGGCGTTCTCGGACTCTGCGCCCATCCATCGGGCCGCGTTGACCATCGAGAAAAGGAGGTCCCCCATCTCGCTCTCTTTGGCCTGTGGGGAGTCGGCTTCGCCCAACTCTCGCACCTCTTCCGAGATTTTGTCAACAACTCCCTGGAAGTCGTCCCAGTCGAACCCCATCCGAGCGGCCCGGCCTTGCACCGCCTGAGCGTAGGACAGCGCCGGCATCGCCTTGGGCACGCCGTCGAGGATGGAGCGTTCCGAGCCTTCCAACTCCTTGCGCTTGATGGCGTCCCAACGAGCCACTGCCTCGTCCGCCTCGATCTGGGTGTCGCCGAACACGTGAGGATGCCGTCGCACCAGCTTGCCCAGCATATTGGCGAAAACGTCCTCCTGAGTGAAGCGTTTGGCGTCCGCCGCTATCTGAATCTGGAATGCCAGGTGGAAGAACACGTCTCCCAACTCCTCGATCATCTTGTCCGTGTCATCCTCGTCGATGGCCTCCACAAGCTCGTAGCACTCCTCAAGAAACAGGTGCTTGAGAGTGGCGGGAGTCTGCTCCTTGTCCCAGGGACATCCGCCCGGCCCCAGCAATCGTTCTACTAATTGACGGACGCCGCCATAAGTCTCATCGAAAATATCTTGTTTGTTCATGTTCGTTCCTTGGTTGGATGATTGAGAATGTCCACTTTGCCATGCTGAGTGGGAGCGAGGCATCTGGTGTCAGTGAAGACAGGCGCCGGCTTTCCGGCGACCAGATTCTTCGATGGTGATCTCAGAATGGCAGAGGATGTCGGCTGACTGCCGAAAACTAACCGATGACAACTCCAATTTGACACCTCGCCGAGACCGACCCTAAGATGCTACCGCATGTTCACAGATAATAGAATCACCCATACCGGCAAGGTTCTGGCCGTTGCGCTCTTCGTGTTGTTCGTGCCGCTGTTTCTGATCGCGGTCAACGCTCGTTGGGTCATCAACGCCCCGGCCCTGTATAGCTACGGGTACGATAAATACGAACGGGAGATCAGATACTATATCGATATCGAGCGAGATGAATACATCTCCGGTGGGCGCCAGATCCGGGACTACTTCAACAACGGCGAAGAGTTTCTGAGCATGAACGTCGAGATTCGCGGAATCCGATACCCGAACATCTACAACCAGACCGAGGTCATTCACATGTTCGACGTGAAGCAACTCGTTCGCGGTGTCTATCGAGTCTCGGAGTTCGCCGGAGCCTACCTTCTGGGTTTTGTGCTGGTGGGATTCTTTAACTGGAGGCGGGAATTCCTGCGACCGCTGGGACGATTCGCCGTCATGGGCGGGGCGGTCACTTTGGGTCTGGTCTTGCTGGTGGGGATAGGCTCGTTGGCGGGGGGATTCGACCGGCTGTTCCTACTCTTCCACGAGATAAGCTTCACTAACGACTTCTGGCAGTTGAACCCCAGCCGAGACGCCCTGATAGCCATGTTCCCTCAGAGGTTCTTCTTCGACGCCACGATTTTGATAGTCGGCGCCATCATCATTCAGGCGGGACTGCTGGTGGCTGTGCCTATTGCTCTGAACAGATTACGCAGGCCCAAACAATTGACACGAGCAGAGAGAAGGGCTGCACAGGCATCTCTGAAGACGTAAATTTGATCGAAGGCAACACCTGCCATGCTGAGCGGAGTCGAAGCATCTGGTTTCTGGTATGACGACGATAGTCTATAGGCGACGAGATTCTTCGGTGGCGACCTCAGAATGGCAAGACTCCTGGGCATTGAAAACCTGAAAATCCGATACCTGAACCCCTGAGGAAGGCCATGCAATACCAACTGGAACGCACCCACGGATGCCGAATCTCCGACGCCTGGACGTACCGAGGTCTCAAGACGGCGATCATCGAAAACGAGCTTATACGCGTCGTCGTGCTGATCGACAAGGGCGCGGATATCTACCAGTTCGTCCACAAGCCGACGGACACCGACTTCCTGTGGCGCTCTCCCTGGGGCGTTCGTGACCCCTCGAAGTTCATCCCCACCACAGGCTCGCCGACCAACGTGTGGCTGGATGTCTATGAGGGCGGATGGCAGACTGTCCTGCCTGGAGGCGGTTTCCCGTCGGTGTACGGCGGCGCGGACATGGGCCTGCACGCTGAGGTCAACACCATGCCCTGGGACCACGCCATCCTGGAAGACACTCCCGAACGGGTGAGCATTAAGTTCTGGGTGCGGACGTATCGGACTCCCTTCTTCTTCGAGAAGACGCTGTCCCTGGCCTCCGGCTCCGGCGTTCTGGAGATCGACCAGAAGTTGACGAATGAGGGCGAGGAGCCTGTCCACTGCGTCTGGGGCGAGCACATCGCTCTGGGGGCGCCATTCCTGAGCGACGACTGCGTGATCGACGTTCCTGGCGGCAAGGTGATGAACCATCACGAGGAGTTCCATCCCAACAACAAACTCAAGCCTGGTTTCGAGGGCCAGTGGCCGATGGTGGAGGACAAAAACGGCGATCCGGTTGACCTGAGCAAAGTGCCGACCAAGGATCACCGCTCCTACGATCAGTCGTACATCACCGACATGCCGGAGGGCTGGTACGCTATCACCAACCAGAAGCTGGGAGTCGGCTTCGGCGTCTCCTTCCCTACGGACGTTTACAAATTCCTGTGGTACTGGCAATCTCTGGGCGGGGGGTACGGTCATCCCTGGTACGGTCGGACGTATAACATCGGCCTTGAGCCGTTCACCAGCTACACCAACGAGGGCCTTCAGGTGGCTATCGACAATGGCACTGCGTTGCATCTTCAGCCGGGAGAACAGGTTTCGGCGTCGGTCCGCGCGGTGGCCTTTGAATCCAGCGCTGGCGTTGAATCTATGACTCCAGATGGCATGGTGACGAAGAAGGAAGGTTAACGCCTAGCCACTATTCTTGGACGCCAGTCCGTCCAGCCATTCATTGGTAGCTCTGGGCGACTGGAATCGCAGCTTCTGTATGTGGGCGTATTCGGGTTGCTCGAACAGCCGGGTAAACGTTCGGCGTCGTCTCCAGTGATTTTTCAACGAGTACCCGATGACTGATTCGTTGGAAAATATCTTGAGGTTATCGAGGAGATTTTCCTTGTTGCCGTTCCACAGTTCTTCGCGTGTGATGCCCCTGCGTAACGTCCGTGCAATAAGCCGACGCATAACAATGCCGACCGAGTAGTCGAGGTATATCAGCGTCGTGGCTTTGGGCCACAGGACGTCACGGGCGACAGAATAGTTGCCGTCCACCACCCATCTATCCACCTGAGTGGCCTCGGCGATCTTTTCACGGAAGATGTCGTCGGGCGTCTCGGTCCAGTTGGGGCCGTGACGGATGGCGTCCAACTCGATGTGAGGAGTCCCCAGAACCTCAGACAACCCTTTCGCCAACGTCGATTTTCCTGAACCCGACGAGCCTACGACGACGACGCGATTCAGGTCGTTGGGAAATCTGGATTCCTGTGGCGGAGTATTGTTGGACATAGGCGATGAATTCTACACAACATCGGGCCTGGATGTCATACTGCCCAGCCATCTCTCTGTTTCCCTGGGAGAGTGAAATCGCATCACACGGAGGCGCGCATACTCTGAACGGCGGATGTCTGAATCGATGGCCTTCCGAAATTTCCAGTGGGTTTTGAGGGCGTAGAGGAACAGCGAATCTCCGGTGAACAGTTGCGTCCGTAATCTCTCTCGATTGCCGTTCCATAAACGCTGCCGGGTGACGACTCGTCGAATTGTCCTGAGAAGCAACCTCCAGAGGACCCGTGATATGGAGTAGTCGAGATGGACCAACATGGTGGCGCGGGGCCATATGATGTCACGAGCGACGGGCGCGTTTCCGTCGGCCACCCAGCAATCACCCTTGAGAGCTTCGGCCAGCCGATCTCGGTATATTTCGTCCGAGACCATCGTCCAATCGGGATCGAAGCGGTATCTGTCGAACTCGACATGGGGAGCGCACAGAAGCTCGGAAAACCTGCCGGCGAGATGGCTTTTGCCCGCGCCAGTCGTCCCCAGAACGGCGATGCGCTTCAGGTTGTCGGGCAGTCGGTGCGGAGGCAACGGCTTCGATTCTGTCATCAGACCCACTCACGAGCAAAAGAACAGGACGCTGAAACCCAGCGTCCTGTCAATTCGTCTGGGCGCAATGCCGAATTACATCTCGATCTTTTTGTCGCCGGACAGGTATGCTTCCG
>JASLRP010000242.1 GCA_030743915.1 SAR202 cluster bacterium
CCAGCGTACAGGCTGTCGAATTTGGTTATCACGATAATGCCTCCCCCGGTTTACTGTGATTTGTAGAGTTATTGTACGTTTAGAGAGTATGGTGTCAACCCGTGCGTTGTTTCTATGCTTGGCCAAAGAAGGCTACGCCGCGAGAATCGTGCCGTTGTTTCGGCGAAAACAGTGGCCCGGTCCGGCGCCAAACTTTGTGGACTGTGATAAAAATAGGAGTCTGTCTGACAGTCAGAATGGGTCCGCACATGTGAGGAACAGATTACTGCACGAGGTATATCCACTGATGGAGTCTGCCAGAGTGTGATCGCGCCCATATATTCGACTGGTATTGTGTATATACAATGGCTCTGGTCAGGGAATTGATGGTACAATTTAAGCAATCGTTTCTTGAGTGACGATGGAGGGAACGGAGGAGACCAAAGGAATGCGGGCTGACGATAGGGTCGTCGGCCAGTTCCGAAAGCGCAAGAACTCCAATGGAATCAGCATGAGCCAACCCTGAATAGGGATGCTGTAAGCATGGAGGTGTCGGATGACTGCTGAGTCGCATCCGTTGGTGCTTCTCATTGATGACGATCCAGATTTTTTGGAGATCGCCGAGTTGGCAATTTCCGAATCTGGATACGGAACAGCCACTGCCCAGAGTGGATTGGCCGGACTCAGATTGTTCCAGGAACATGAGCCTGACCTTGTCGTTCTCGATCTGGTCATGCCGGGTATGAATGGCATCGAGACGCTTCGCTTGATCCGCGAGTCCTCAGATTGCCCGATCATCATCTTGACATTGAGCGACGCCGTCGAGATGTTCCTTCAAGCCCTTGAGCTTGGCGTAAACGATTATCTGACCAAGGACGCTCCGCTCGATACACTGTTGGAGCGGATCAACATCGCAATTGGGCGTCCGGGTTCTCCCGTCAGCGACAACCAGATGGGCGAGTGACAGTCGCGCCATCCGAGGTATTTGGGGCGACACACGCTTCGTGAATGGCGCGTGTAGCAGATGATGCGGTCACTCGTGGTCGTCATCGGCTTGAGTCACAAGGATTTCCCTAAGAGTCGAGCGCAGGTGTTCAACGAATCGATCAATGGCCCATTTCCGTTCGACAACGAGGTATTCGTAAGTGTGCACGGAAAGCAGCGTCCAGGCGAAGTCCGTTGCTTCATCCACCGTCCAGTTGGCGGCCAGCGACCCCTCTTCCTGAAGGCGCACAATTCCTGCTCGGATATTGGCTCTGCGCACTGCCATGATGTCCTGCCATGTGGCTTCTGCGGCATCATCCGAACGCCGCGCGGCGTAAAGTAGCGAAGCGACGTCATAGATCTGTGGCTCGATCACCCCGTAAGCCGCCACCCCCAAATCGAGGGCGTCTGGCCCCGTTTCAGCTTCCCGAACTGGTCGCATGATCTCCGGAACGCCGATCTCATCGTCAACGTAGTGCACAAGGGCCTTCAACAATTCAGCTTTGGATTTGAAGTGAAGGTACACAGCCTGCCGCGAGACGCCGGCCTCGCGAGCCACTTCCTGCAATCCCACGCCAAAGTATCCGCGCTCAATCAGCAACTCTCTCGCAGATTCGAGTATCTTGGTTCTTGTATTTCGACTTCTACTTGACATATTGTAAAGTCTATCTTATCATAGTTTACATACTGTAAAGTAACAGGAGGCGAAAAATGTTAGGCAATTCAATAACATACGAACGAAGCGTCATGTTCCCAGCGCTATGCGGGTTAATTGCGCCGATTGTATTCGGAACGCTTGTGACAATCGGGGGCGTCGTGTACGAAAATTACAGCCATGCCTCCCAAGCCATCAGCGAGTTAGGAGGCGTAGAGTCACAGTTCGCCGTTCTCCAAAATGCAAACTTTTTCATCACGGGGGCGCTAATCACGATCTTTGCATTCGGCCTGTACCGGAGTATGGGGTCAATTGGAGGCCTGCGAACCGGTGCGGTACTCATCGGAGTGTTCGGCGTTGTCACCGCGTTGGCGCAACCTGTTCTTCCTTGCGATCCGGGTTGTGAATTCCAAACTCTGACAGGAACGTTGCACAACCTGACTGGAATGTCGGGGTTTCTCGCGATCATTGCAGGCGTCTTGCTCATCGCGCGCCGTTCACGGACAGACCCGTACTGGGGAGGATACAGCCGGTATTCGCTGTTTATGGGCATTGCCACTTTCATCGCTCTCGTGGCATGGATTGGCGTGACCAAAGCCGCCGGAGTCGAAAGCCTGAATGGCGTTCTTCAACGCGTATTCGTTGGGATTGTGTTGGTGTGGATTGGCGTGACGGCGATCAGAATGCTCAGGTTCACAGGCAGCGTCGAATCAATTAAAACTCCAGTGACCGTCTAGCCTCGATTCCGTTGTGAATCAGAAGCCCGACACAAAAAAAGGGATGGGTCCAGAGGCGGATCCATCCTTTTTTTGTCTCTAACCGTGGTTTACAGAGAGCTTCCATCCGCAGGCGGAGTTGCATCGGCGGGCGCCTGGGGCGCTCCGAAGTGGCCCCTGTGTCCGCGCATGCCGCGCCCGTGATGCCCGCGCTTCTTGCCACCGAACCCGCGATGACCCAGGCCTGGGCCGTCGGCAGGTCGCGATTCGAACCACGCCAGGTACTCGTCTGCCTGCTCCTGGGTTATCTTTCCGGCTTCCACCATCTTCTCCAACCGCTCCTGGGTGGCTTCGTTCTGAAGCTCGGTGCGTGCCTGCTTGATGGCATCATTCACTTCGGTCTCGTCCAGACCCAGAATCTGTGCGACTCTGGCGCCGAGCTTGCCTACGCCCGATTTACCATCGTTGTCTGCCTCCTGAGCGAACGCGGCCCCGGTCATCAGAGCGCCCAGGGCCAGCACTGCCACGGTTGCGGTTAGAAATACCCATCGTCTTTTCATCTCATTCTCCTCGAACTCGCCTGTTTTTGAAATTCTGAATCAATCTGCGCTGCCAGTTACACGACGCTCTCCTCTCCACCAGCCACAATGGGCGGCTCAGGAAGGGGAGCGCTTCCATAATTCCATCTGGATGATTCTGATTGCACGGTCGGACGTCAATTTGCAGTCTTGAACTGTGCTTCGTCAGGTATAACGATGCGAGACGGGAAAAGGTTATTCATGTCAGTGATATTGCCCCGTAACATGCCCGTGGTTGTTGTAGAATTGGGCCAAGCTGTTGAGTCCTGTCACAATTATGAGGAGGCAGTATGCCCACCAAATCCAGAGCCGCGATTCTTGTTGAACCCAACAGTCCGTTGGTTGTCGATGAAGTAACCTTCCCAGATCCTGGGCCCGGTCAGGTGTTGGTCAAGCTGTTCGCCAGCGGCATTTGTCACTCACAATTGCACCAGATTCACCGAACCCCCGAAACCGCTCATTCTGGAACACACGCGCAGTACCCAACTTTGCTGGGCCACGAGGCCACAGGCGTTGTGGCGGCGACCGGACCCGATGTCGAACACGTACGGGAGGGCGATCACGTTATCACCACATGGGTGGACCGGGCCCTGGAGGAAGGGGCGCCGCCCCGCGCTCGCACTGAAGCCCAATGGAACGGCATGTCGGTCAATGTAGGGGGCGCGACCTGGACTGAACACACCCTGATCTCCGAACGGATGGTGGTGCCCATGAGCAAGGATGTGGCGACTGATGTGACGTCGATCATCGGCTGCGCTGTGCTCACCGGATCCGGGGTAATCATGAACACATTGGATGTCGGTATCGCCGATTCGGTGGCCGTTTTCGGCGCTGGAGGCGTGGGGTTGTGCGCTCTGGCTGCTGCTCAGGTTGCCGGAGCATATCCGATAATCGCGGTGGACCTGTCGGATGAAAAACTGGAATTCGCTCAGCGGTTCGGCGCGACCCACACGGTTAACGCCTCAGATGGAGACCCCGTTGAAGCCATACGCATTCTGACCGACGGCGGCGTGGAGTTTGCGATCGACGCCATCGGTGCGCCCAGCACTCAGGAGCAGATACTTCACGCGGCTCGGCCCGGTGTCGTGGGTCTCAGGAAGGGTGGGACTGCCTGCCTGGTTGGCGCGGTTCAGACTCAGGGGCGAATCGACGTCGAAGAGCTTCGAATCTCGCAGCGAACGTACACCGGCACCCGTGGCAGCGCGTCTCGGCCTGACCGGGACTTTCCAATCTATCTGCGGTGGTTTCAGGAAGGCAAGTTGGACCTCAATGGGATGGTCACGAAACGCTACACACTGGACCAGATCAACGATGCCGTGGACGACCTGACAGCGGGAAGGATCACCGGACGCAGCATCATTGTGTACGATTGAGCCGATTTGACGCGCCACGATAGGAACTGAGCAAGAAGAGAATTGGCTCCGCGGGTAGGATTCGAACCTACGACCGATCGGTTAACAGCCGATTGCTCTACCACTGAGCTACCGCGGAGCGTGGAAAAACCTGGGGCAGTTTTTCAAGCGGGAAGCCGTATTCTGACGCCCACCAGAATATCATAGCGCTCAACTGGGCATACCTCAAGATGATTTTTCGCTGGTGATCGACTCCCAAGACGCCAGAGCGTGGGCCAATCCATGTCAGGCTGGCGCGGAGCCTTGCCTCTCGGGAGTTTCCGTTGTGGCTGGAATCTTCGGTGTGGACGCGATCAGAGCGAGAACGCCCCCGATTATCCACACAATGGCAAACATCGTGAATGGGGTGTCGTAACTTGTCTCGGAAGACCATGCCCAGCCTGCGTAGATCGGGCTGAACGCTCCGGCGACGCTTCCCACAGGCGTGACCACCCCTCGGATGGCCCCAATGTGCCGACGCCCGAAGTACACTGCCCATGAAACGTTCATCACGGTCGGCCCGCCCCCCATCGTCAACCCGTGGAGAGCCGCGTACACGTACAGCATCCACAGATTGTCGGTCCACACGATGATGAATAGTGAAAATCCGGAAGTGGCCAGGCACACTGCCATTACCCATCGAACGTGGACTCTCTCAGAAAGATAGCCCCAGGGAATTTTGGCAACGATGGCGAAGAATGCCAGTGTTGTGGCCAGTGTTGTGGCGGTTTTCAGGTCGAACCCTTTGTCCTGGATGTAAGCAACTTGATGGAATAGCACTGGGGATAATGACACCAGCATTACCGACTGAATACCCACCAACAGCCACAGAGCGCGAGTTCTCAGAGCCTGCTTGAGCGTGAACGAATACTCTGGATTGACAGGTATGGCTCCGACATCTTGGCCCTCGGCTGGCGCCGGGTCTCCATCTGGTCGCATGCCCGCGTCCTCAGGACTGCGTCGCATGAGCAATGCCGCCATTGGCGCGACGACGAAAAGTAAAATCAGCCCAAGAACGACCCAGCCAGCGCGCCATCCGAATTGTCCGATGACCCAACCTGCCAACGGCGCGATGACGAATCCGCCAGCAGAGATGCCCATAGTCCCAACGGCCATCGCGCGCCCTCGCAAGCGGATGAACCATTTGGAGATTACGGCAGGCCCGACCAGCATGCCTCCCATGGAGTTCATGGCCATGCCAAAAACGATGCCGAAGATGATGTAGAACTGCCAGATGCTGTTGATTCTGGATGTCAACAGCAACGCCAGGCCAGCGATAATGCTGCCTACGACGATCATCAGGCGAGGGCCATGTTTCTTGTCCACAAGGAAACCAAGCAGTGGCATGATGGGAAGCAGCGCCAGTCGGAATGCGGAGATTGCCGAGAATTCCGTTCTGGAGACGCCCAGTTCTTCAGACATGGGGATGATGAAGAATGACAGACCGTACCCGCCAATTCCGGCGGTTATCATTGCGGTAGTGAACGTGATCGACACCACCGCCCAACCATAGAAGAACCATCTGCTAACCAGGCGTTCTGTGAACCCGTCCAATGTGGAGAGTTGCATCTCAGAACGCCCGATATTCGGGTTTGCCGCCGTGTGGGTGCGAAATCATTATCGCAAGCCAGTGTATGCGTGCTGTGTGGCGGAGTCAACAACAAAAAAGGCGGCTTGATTGGGACCGCCCTCGGATATATACCTGTATTGTTCAGGAGTTAACGGGCCTCGCTATCAGCCTGGAATCCGACCTCGCGGTGAGTGCCGTCGCAGAACGGTTTGTTGGACGATTGTCCGCACCGACACAGCATGTAGATTTCGTTTTCTAGCGTGTATTCTCGGCCCTCTGCGTCCAGGAGTTTGATTGGTCCTTGGACCATATACGGGCCGTTTGCTCGGGGCGTGATGCTAGCTTCTTCTGCCATAATTGGTCCCTCCGTCTATTGAGTTGCTCGGTTTGGTCCGCGGTTGCCTGAATCCGCCAATCGCTTGTTGATCGCTTCGGTCAGGACCGGCACGATCTCGGCGAAGTCTCCCAGGATGCCAATATCGGAGGCCCGGAAGATGGGAGACCGCGCGCTGTTGTTGATTGCCACGATGACGCCAGAGCGCTGAATTCCGACCGTGTGATTGAATGGGCCACGGATGGCGACAGCTATGTATAACTCGGGAGCTATGGCCTTGCCTGAGAGTCCGATCTGGACCTGTCGTGGCAGCCAGCCAGCGTCGGTGACCTCGCGTGTTGTGCCAATGGAGGCGTCAAGAGCGTCGGCCAACGCCCGAATTGCGGACATGTTTTCGGGCTCGCCAATTCCTTTGCCGACCCCGACCACGCGACGAGCGTGCTCCAACTCGTTGCCTTCCAGAGATTGGTCCGATTTCGACTCCAGGACCTTCACACGCGGTTCGCCTAGGTCGTTGACGGGCAGATCCAGCGTGACGGGTTCGACCGACCAGTCCGGGTGACATGCAGTCAGGATGCCAGGGCGCACCGTGGCCATTTGAGGCATGGTGTTGGATAGTATCGGCGCGACAATGCTGCCCCCGAAGGCGGGTTTCAACTGGACGAGTCGGCCTTCGGAATCGGTTTCCAGACCGATGCAATCGCCGGTGAGACCCAACCCCAATCGGGCGGCCAATCTCGCGGCCAGGTCTCGTCCGTTCACGGTTGAAGGTATCAACACGGCGTATGGCTGGTGCACCTTTATGGCCCGGGCCAAGACTCCCGTGTAAAGGTCGGTGTCGTACTGGCCGAGTTCGGGCGCGTCTGCGATATGCACGCAATCCGCCCCGAAGGCGGCCAGTTCAGCAGCGTGATCCCGTATGCCGTCCCCGATCAACACCGCCTCGACCCGGGAGCCGACGCCTCCCGCGAATTTCTGCGCTTCGCCCAACAGTTCGAAAGTGACTGGTCTCGATTGGCTTCCGAGGGACTCGGCGACAACCCATGTTGCGCCATTGGAGCCTTGAGGTCGGCGAGGAATCCTTTGTTCGCTGGGAACTTCATCAACCGGTTGATCCCCGAACACACTCTTAGACTCCAGGTAAGCCATGAT
>JASLRP010000243.1 GCA_030743915.1 SAR202 cluster bacterium
CATCAGGCGATTGATAAGTTATTAGCATGATGTGCAGATCGGCCATTCAGGCAAGTTGGGTAACTAGAATGGATGATGCCAGCGATGATTAACCTTGAATATTCGGCAATGGAATACTCATTTGTGTTTATGGTAGCTTACTATATCGCCACTTAACGACCGAAACTTGTGTATCGTTCTATCAGCAACATTCGTGACCTGAGGTCCCGCGCAATTCGGATGGCTTCCGACCAGTTCCGCTGACGCCCTCCAATAATATGGAATCGCTGGAACGGAGCGAAGGGCAGTTATGGTGTTTAATTTGCCGATTTTGAGCATTTCTAAACTTTTCACTATGAAAGTAGCGTCCACCGGGAAACGGCGTGGAGGGGAGGAAAAGGGTCGGTGTGCGGCGAAGGTCCCGGTAAGAGAACACCTGCCGCTATGCAGAAATATATGACCGATGATCCGGACTAACTGGCATACTTGACTGAGAGACAAAACTGAGATCGGACTGAGCCGGAAGACCAGGGACGGACAGAATCGCTTTACGGGCCATCGTAGTTGTCTTAACATATGACCGTGAATACAGTACAAGTTCCCGGAGGAGTGATGAAGTTCGCCAGCCGAGTCGAAAAGATCCCACCTTACCTATTTGTCGAGATCAGCCGTAAAATCGCCGCCAAGAGAGCCGAGGGAATCGAGGTGATCGATTTCGGAATCGGTGACCCTGATCTGCCCACACCCGGATCGGTGATCGACGCCCTGAACGCCACTTCAGGGGATGTGCCAAACCACCGGTACCCGGAAACAGAAGGGATGCCCGAATTCAGAAAGGCGGTCGCTGATTGGTATCATCGTCGTTTTGGTATCTCTGTCGATGTTGATTCAGAGGTGATTTCCTTGATCGGCGCCAAAGAGGGCATCGGACACGCCGCTCTATGCTTCATAGAACCGGGCGACATTGCCCTGGTTCCTGACCCGGGATATCCAGTTTATTCGGTCGGGACATGGTTCGCAGGCGGCGAGTGTCACTGGATGCCGTTGCTTGAAGAGAATGGCTGGATGCCTGATCTGGATGCCATCCCTGAAGATGTGGCCACGCAGGCAAAAGTGATGTGGCTAAACTACCCGAACAATCCAACTGGAGCCATCGTAGAACCAGGTTATTTTGAGAAGGTCATAGATTTCGCAAAGAAATACGAGATCGCGGTGATGCACGACGCATGCTACACGGACGTGGTGTACGATGGTTACAGGCATCCCAGTTTCTTGCAGACTCCCGGAGCCATGGATGTGGGTGTTGAATTCCACTCCTTGTCCAAGTCCTACAATATGACTGGATGGCGCATAGGGATGGCCGTCGGTAACGCGGAGATGATCAGGGCGCTGCTGGTCGTCAAGTCAAATCTGGATTCGGGCGTGCCTCAGGCGATCCAGCAGATGGGCATCGAAGCTCTCAACACAACCGACGAGTGGATCGACGAGCGCAATGCCATCTATCAACGACGCAGAGACAAGGTCCTTAAGGCGTTGGCGTCCATAGGCTTGCACGTTGACCCACCCAAAGCCAGCCTGTACGTTTGGGCCAGAGTCCCTGAAGGTTACACTTCGGCTTCACTCACCGAAAAACTTTTGGAGGAAGGCAACATCGTCGTCACTCCAGGCAGCGGATACGGACAGTACGGTGAGGGATATATTCGGTTGTCGCTGACCATTGCCGACGATCAGCTTGAAAAAGGGCTTGCGCAGATGGCAGGCTTGAGCATCTGAGCGGATAATGGCTCGACCAGGCGCAGGATCAGAGCCATCAAATAGGAGATCACAATTCCCAGAAAACTAAAACGGACCGCCAAGCGCAAAGAGCGCGCATATCTCGTGGGTGTTCAGATGAAGCGACGCGGGCCGAGATGGAGAATTCAGGACTCGTTGGCTGAGCTTGGCGAGCTGGCCAACAGCGCGCGCGCTCAGGTTATCGGTTCGATGTTTCAGCGCGTTGACAGGCCGACCAACATCTACGTTGGCAAGGGCAAACTGAAGGAGTTGAAAGAGCTGGCCCAGGCTGGCCGATTCGACACGCTCATCTGCGACGACGAACTGACGCCTACCCAGCAACGCAACCTGGAAAACGCTCTGGGAGACGTAAAAGTCATCGACCGGACCGCGTTGATTCTGGATGTCTTCGCCAGCCGAGCCCAGACCAAAGAGGGCCGACTTCAGGTCGAACTGGCTCAGCACGAATACCTGTTGCCTCGTCTGGCCGGCCAGTGGTCGCACCTGGAGCGTCTTGGCGGCGGAATTGGTACTCGAGGCCCAGGCGAAACCCAGATCGAGACTGACCGGCGCTTGGTCCGAGATCGGATTCAGCGGCTGAAACGGTCTCTGGAGGACGTCCGTCGGCATCGGAGGCTCCACAGAGCGCGACGAAACTCCAACCAGATGCCTGTGGCGTCGCTTGTTGGATATACGAACGCTGGCAAGAGCACACTGCTGAACAATGTGGCCCGCGCCGATGTACGGGCCGAAGACCGGCTATTCTCCACTCTGGACCCGATAACGCGCCGAATCATGCTGCCGTCAGGCGCTCCGATATTGGTCAGCGACACCGTTGGATTCATACACAAACTGCCGCCAACAGTGGTCGCAGCGTTCCGAGCGACACTGGAGGAAATCGAGGAGTCCACGGTGATTCTCCAGGTCGTGGACATCAGCCACCGAAATTCCAAGGAACATGTTCGTGTCGTTGAAGATATTTTGCGAGAGATGCGCCTGGAAGATATACCGCGCATCTTGGTATTGAACAAGGTCGATCTGTTGCCGGATGACGTCGATCCCGTAGAAGTCGCCGAAGAAATATCGTCAGGCTTTCCGGGACCATTCGCTTTGGTGTCGGCCACGATGGGTCTGGGAGCGCTGAGTCTTTTGGACACTGTCGATGAAACGTTGGCGAACGTTGCCAGCGGCGTTCAGTCCGCGATAGTGTAGGGAAATTGCGAAGGCAACGATCGAGGTTTCGTAACCTGGGATCCCGCAGTTGGTTCGCACTATAAATGTTATGTCAACTAAAGCGAGTTCTGCGAACCTAATTGGTCTACTTGACATAACATTTCGCCGTTGAAATCGGTCTGGCTCGACCG
>JASLRP010000244.1 GCA_030743915.1 SAR202 cluster bacterium
AGTGTAATGTGACCTCCCCCACGCCATGCTGAGTCGAGGCGAAGCATCTGGTCGCGATGAAACGACGCGCGTCTCGCTCACGGCCAGATTCTTCACATCCGTTCAGAATGGCGTTGTCTGAAAGCTGAATGCTGACAGCTAACCGCTAGCCCACCCGCTCGAAGATCGTCGCCACGCCCTGGCCTCCGCCTACGCACATGGTGACCAGGCCCAGGGTTTCGTCCCGAAGCTCGATCTCCTCCAGGAGTTTGACGGTCATGATCGCTCCGGTGGCTCCCACAGGATGACCGAGGCTGATGCCGGAACCATTGACGTTGGTCTTCTCGATGTCCATGTCCAACTCTCTCATGCAGTAGAGAGCCTGAGACGCGAACGCTTCGTTAAGCTCGATCAGGTCGATGTCGTTAAGCTCCATGCCCGCCTTGCCCAGGGCCTTGCGAACGGCTGGGACCGGGCCGATTCCCATGATGGCAGGCTCGACTCCGGCGACGCCGCGAGTGTGCCATTTGAGCTTGCCCTGAACTCCCAGTTCGGCGGCTTTGGCGGCAGACATCAGCACCACGGCGGCGGCTCCGTCATTGATGCTGGATGCGTTGCCGGCTGTGACGGTCCCGTCCCTCTTGAACACGGGGCGAAGCTGGCCCAGGCGCTCCAGTGTGGTGTCGGCGCGAGGGCCTTCGTCGGTATCGGCGATTATCGGGTCGGCCCTGCGCTGGGGGACCTCGACGGTGGTTATCTGTCCCTTGAACCGGCCATTGGCGATAGCGGCTGTGGCGCGGGTATGGCTGATGAGGGCCAGTTCGTCCTGGTCCTCGCGGCTGACTCCGAATCGTTCGGCCACGTTCTCGGCGGTTACGCCCATGTGGTAGCGATTGACCGGGCAGCCAAGTCCGTCGGTCAGGCCGTCAACCAGGTTGGCGTCGCCCATTCGCAAACCGTCGAACCGCGCCCCGTAACCCAGCATGTACGGGGTCTGGCTCATATTCTCGGTGCCGCCGGCCACCGCGATGTCAACCTCGCCGGTGCGGATAAGCTGAGCGGCCATGTTGATGGCCTCCAAACCCGAAGAGCATTGGCGGTTGATGGCAATGGTCGGGACCTCTTCCGGCACTCCTGCGCGCAGTGAGGAGAGTCGCGCGGCGTATCCTCCTTCAGCGGCCTGGATGGCGTTGCCCATGACTACCTCGTCCACCATGTCGGCGGTGATGCCCGCTCGCTCCAACGCCGCCTTGATGGCTACCGCGCCCAGGTCCGGCGCCGACACGTCCTTGAACGAGCCTCCAAACCTGCCCACTGGTGTCCTTGCTCCGCTGACGATTACGGCTTCTTGCAACTCCATGACGCATCCCTCCTCTATTACTGTCTTGATTATTATGTCTCGGTTATAATCATCAGTCTCAACCGTTTGTATCCGCCCTGTGGCAACGTTGAGCGATGGCGACAACCCGCGAGTGGATTATACGTCAAATCTGGACTTTGACCAATTGTTGAACACGCGAGCCTCCCAGGCCAGCCAATCAGACACGATTGACGCATTCACCAGATCGTCATATAGTCAATTGCATCCCGTCACGCAATGTTTGTGTGACTGCCTGTTTCCTCAAAAACGGCTCGGTCAACCTTATCGGAGATTCTTAACGACAAACCCATCCAGGAGGGTAACCCGTGGGCAACAATGAAATTTCGATGCTAGCTCATCTCATGCGGCGCGCTGGCTTCGGAGCTACCCGTGAGGAGTTGGAGTCAAGGCTCGCCGTCGGATACGAGGCGACGGTCGAAGAGCTTTTGCATCCAGAAGATGGAGAGCCCGTAGATATCTACGAGTTTCTCCGGCATCACCATTCGCAGTGGAAACCCGGCACCGCCGGCGGGCTGGGCCAATCCAGTTGGGTCTGGCGGATGATCAACACCAAGACTCCGTTGCAGGAAAAGATGACCCTGTTCTGGCATCAGATTTTCGCCACCGGGGTCTCAAAGGTAGACCACTATGACGAGATTATCGACATGGTGGACATGTTCCGCGAAAAGGGCCTGGGCAAATTCAGGGACATCCTTCTAGAAGTCTCCAAAAGCCCCGCCATGATCTTCTGGCTGGACAATAACGAGAACCACGCCCATGCGGTCAACGAGAACTGGGGCAGGGAACTGCTTGAGCTATTCACTCTGGGCGTGGGCAACTACACCGAGACCGACGTGCGGGAGGCATCGCGGGCCTTCACAGGCTGGACGATTGAGCCCAAGCTCCCCCGGTTCCATATGGGCAGGTGGGACTGGTATTTCGAGTACCGGGCCGACGATCACGATGACGGCGAGAAGACCTTTCTGGGACGCACCGGCAATTTCGACGGCGAGGACATCATCGACATTATCCTGGAGGAAGAAGCGACGGCCCGATTCATCGCCCGTCACCTCTACAGCTTCTTCGTCGCAGATGAGGTCCAGGTGCCCGCATGGTCGGTGACTCCTCCGGCAGACCCAGAAGCCATCGACACGCTGGCCGACATCCTTATAAAGACCGAATATGACATGCGCTCGGCCATGAGAACGCTGCTCAACTCAGACTTCTTCAAGGCCGCCCAGTTCACCAAGATCAAGAACCCAACCGAGGTCGTGGTCGGAGCATTGAGGCTGGTGGGTGATGCTGAGCTGCCGAGCCCCAATTCCTTCGAGTGGTCCAACCAGATTATGTACATGGGCCAGGACCTGCTGAACCCGCCCAGCGTGGAAGGCTGGCACTATGGCCCAGAGTGGGTGAACAGCGGGTTGCTGATGAAGAGGACGAACTTCGTCGCCGAGATGCTCAGTGAGACGAACCGTCCGGGAGTGCAGTCGATAATCGAGCGAGTGCGCGCCAGCGCCTCAAGCCCTGAAGAGTTGGTGGACTCCTGCCTCGATCTGCTGGGGCCGTTCGAGGTCAACGCCAGCACGAAAAATGAACTGGTAGCCCATGCGTCCACGCTGTCCTGGAGCGACGATGATGAATCCGGGGCCGAAGAGAATGTCGCGGGAATGCTTCAACTCATCGTCTCAACCCGAGAGTACATGTTCGCCTGATTCAGCCTGACGTCACGTAGTCGCCAGACTGAGCGGAGCGAAGTATCTGGTCGCAAGCGCCCACAGTTGTGGCTCAAAACGGCAAGTGAATAGGCTGTGTCAGACACATTGATTGAATTGAAAGGGAAGCAATGCTAACAAGAATCGTCGAAGACCGAGTTTATGACTACGGCCATGTCGTGGGAGGGCGCATTTTCATGGGCCTCTACACCATTGGGCTGGGTCGTGGAGACGATGTGTATGCCATCGTCCGCATGCCCTACAGCGCGAAAGTGGTCCGATTGACGATCGGAGAGATTCCAGACGACGAGGAAATCGTCGTTGAATTTGGCAAGCGGGGCGAAGGTGAAGACGAGTTCACGTGGCCTGCCGGAGTCGCCGTCGATAGCCAGCAGAACGTGTTCGTCACCGATGAATGGCTCCACCGCGTCAGCGTATTCACTGCCGACGGCGAGTTCTTGAGAACGTTCGGAGCGGCAGGAGACGGCGAAGGGCAGTTCAACAGGCCATCGGGCATCGCCATCGACAGCAACGATGACACATACATCTCAGACTCCCTGAACCACCGAGTCCAAAAGCTGTCCAACGACGGTCGATTCATCAACCAATGGGGAAGCCAGGGAGCCGACTCCGGCCAGTTCAACTCGCCCTGGGGAATCGCCACAGACAATCAGGGGAACGTGTACGTGGCAGACCACAAGAACCACAGAATCCAGAAGTTCAGCGGAGACGGGGAGTTCGTCTTCCAGTTGGGAAGCCACGGGAAAGGCGATGACCAGTTCGATCACCCATCCTCAGTCGCCGTTGACTCAGATGGCGAAATCTACGTGTGCGACTGGGCCAACGACAGGGTCCAGGCATACGATGAGGACGGAAACTACCTGACCACCTTCGAAGGCAACGCTCAGGACCTTTCCAAGTGGCAACGACAGTACGTGAGCAGCAACCCTGACGTGTACAAGGCTCGACGTCGTGTGTACAGCCTGGAACCTGAGCAGAAATTCGCTCTGCCTATGGCGGTGGCCTTCGACGACGAGAAATCACGGCTGATGGTGGTTGACTCCCAGCGCTGGCGGATACAGATATACAATAAGCTGCGAAACTACGCCGATCCGCAGTTCAACATCTGAATACCGAGCCTCGGTTGAAATGGAACTCCGCGTTCAGTAGGATACAACCGCATTGTCGAACGACGACATGCGCCACTTATAGAGATGGGAGAAATTAGATATATGTTCGCAGCCCGGGTAAGCAGCCCCAAGCAGTTCGAGATTATTGACGTTGATATGCCCGAAGCCCAGGATGGGCAGTGCCTGATCAAGCTGGAGAGGTGGTCCGTGTGCGGAAGCGACATCCGCCACGGCTACGGGCCAGTCTATGCGGAAGAAGAGTATCCCATGCGTCTCGGCGCCCCGTGCCACGAGACTGTGGGAACGATTATCGAAAGCAAGTCTGACAAGTTCAACGAAGGACAGCGGGTAATCGTTCTGCCTTCCTTTGGAGGCCCCGGCGCTCTGGTAGAGTACATGGCAGGCCAGGAAGACCGCATGGTCGCCCTGCCCGACGAGGGGACTCCCGAGGAGTGGCTCATGTGCCAGCCTTCGGGAACCGTGCTGTACTCGGTCCAGCAGGCGGGCACAGTTTTGGGCAAGACGGTGATGGTGATGGGCCAGGGCAGCATCGGGCTGTCATTCACGGCAATCTGCGCCCGCGCAGGCGCCAAGCAGGTCATCGCGGTTGACCCCCTTGACCATCGCCTTGAATTCTCAAAGAGATTCGGCGCGACCCACACCATCAACCCGGCCAATGAAAACCTGGACGAGGCTGTCGCCGAAATCACCAAAGGCCAGGGCGTCGAAATTTCAATCGAGGCCGCTGGATTCCCCGACACTCTCAACAACGCTCTCAAGCACGTTGCCAAGTGGGGCAAAGTCATCCTCTTTGGCATCCAGGGCGGCCTGCCCGGAGACATGACTCCGGTGAACATGGGTTCGTTCCTCGCCAAGATGCCCACCATCATCCCGACTGTCGGCGCGACCAGCGGCGACGCCGTGAGCCACATCGAGAACATGGTCGAGCTTAAACAGCGAGGCTGGTGGGACCCAGGAGAGATGGCGACCCACTCCAAGAAATTCGACGAGATAAAAGACGCCTACGACATGTACGAAAACTACGAGGACGAAGTCGTAAAGGTCGTCCTGAGCGCGTAATTTATAAACACGTGTAACCTCGCCTTACTGAGCGGAGCGAAGTATCTGGTCGTCTCAATTCCACGATTGTGCCGCTGAACCAGACTCTCCGACCGCCGTCTCAGAGTGGCAAAACTAAACAGCGAATCAAGAAAACAGATCAGATGGGGGAGATTATGTCCGTATACACAATTGTCCATTTTAACGTCGTGGACCCGGAGACCTTCGCGAAATATCCAGAACCAGCAATGAAGACCGTCTTCGACCACGGCGGCAAATATCACGTTGTCGCCGGATTACCGGGGCTTGCTCAGCCTCAGATGCCCGAAGGTTCGACCGACTATGGAGTCATCGTAGTCCTCGAATTCCCGTCACAGGAGGCTGTTGACGGCTGGTACAACTCACCTGAGTACCAGGACATTATCGAGTTAAGGACCGGCTCGACTGAGGGCTGGGCAATGGTCGTTGACGGCTTCGAGATGCCCGGCTAGGCCGTTAGGGAAATAAGCCAATCGCATAATATTCAGGTATCTGCGAGATAGGTCGCAGATACCTGATTTTTGTAAGTCTTGATCACGAGCCTTCGTCAGGGTGCTTCATCAGTAGTTCCGCACTGGACACCTCAGCCGCCACGATCTCGACTGCAAACTCGCCCGTTCCATAGCCTTCCAACTCCACCGTCAGAGTGTTGACGCCCTCCAGCATGCTGGCGAATAAGCCTCCGACGACGTTGGTGCGGACCTCGAATCCCTCGCCCTTCATGAGAGCGCGACTCAAAGGCAGTCCGGTGTCCGAGTCCACGACCTTGCCTCGAACAAAGCCGAATCCGTTGGGGCCGGTCAGCACAGGCTCGATCAGAAGCTCCATGTAGGAATCGGCGTACTTCGGAGACCGCTTTCCGTCGATGATATGCCGTCTGATCTCCTCGACACTGGCCGTGCCCCACCAGTTGTTGGACATGTCGGCCACAAGGCCCGACTGTTTGTCCAGACCCCACGCCCAGAACACCGAGTCAGGGTCAGGATAGAAGTTGTTGTTCTCAACCACGGTGTCCGGGTCGCCCAGGTTGGACTCTATGGGCGCCTTTTTGATGGTGTTGTAGCTGAACACCGTGTTGGCCCGGCCATGGATGT
>JASLRP010000245.1 GCA_030743915.1 SAR202 cluster bacterium
CGAGCCCAGAAATGGGCCGAACTTCATGATAACGAAGAATGGCAAAGAGTGTATGACGGTAAGTATTACGTCAAGACCCACTTCAAGTTCATCACGCCAACTCAAGCGTCCCCTCTCCAATGACGGGTCAGAGAATTCCCCATCGTGCCGCAAGGAAACATGATCGAGCAATTATCTCGTCGATACAGTCATATCCAGCCAACATCCGTTTCAGGACCGGAGCGCTGAACATGCGCCCGTCGGAGGTATCACAATGACATCAACGATCAGCGTAGCCGAAGGCTATCGAGTATGGGGAACCTTCGACGACGTCAAAGAGCATCTGTCCAATCAGTTTAAGGACATACCCTTCGAACAGGATTCCGGCCTGTCTGTGCACGAACTGGAACGGGATGTCGAAGAGTATCTGGCGGCGAATGCGGACCGGCCAAGGGTTTTGCAAAAGGCCAACGTGTTTCGCATCGTGGCAACCCGAGGGCAGATCTGCATTGACCCCTCCGATTGGTTTGCAGACAAACTCAACCACGGCAACCTGCTTCGCAAGCTCACATTGGGCACGTTCTACACTCACAAGTTCAGTGAAGGCCGCTGGCTGGACGAAGCGACCAGCGGGATTATCGCCGAGGGGACAGCGTGGTTCGAGCAGACCAGGGACATCGGTCTGACCAGCGGTCCCAGGGGCGGACTGGACCTGGGGCATATCTCTCCGGGTTGGGAAACCTTGCTTGAGGGTGGGTTGACCGGACTGTTGGATCGGGTCAGCGAGGCGCGAACCTCGTTGGGTTCTGATGCCACTGAGGACCAACTGGCCTTCTATGAAGCGGTCGAGACTGTGTACCACGCGACCATCGAACTGGCCAACCGATTCGCGGCTCTGGCCGAGCAGATGGTTCCGGACTATCCAGAGCAAGAATCCCGACTTAAAGAGATTGCATCCGCTTGCCGCAGGGTCCCGGCGAATGCGCCTCGGACATTCCATGAAGCGTTGCAGTTCCTGTGGACCACTCATCAGCTTATCGAGATGGAGGGCGAGAACGTTCGATCGATGGGCCACTTCGACCGAACGCTATATCCATACTACAAAGCCGACATTGATTCGGGCCGATTGACTCGCGACCAGGCCAAGGAGTTGATCAAGTTCTTCTGGTACAAGTGGTTCGCCAACACCCAGGGAGCCGAGAACGGCAAGAATTTCGTGTTCGGCGGTCAGTATCCCGATGGTTCCGTTCTGACCAACGATTTAACCTACGTGGCCTTCGAGGCTTACGGAGACCTCCACACTCCTGATCCCAAGCTATCGGTGAGATTCGTCCCTGAAACCGAAGACAGGCTGTACGAGACGGTTACAGACCTCATTCGAAACGGCAACAACTCCTTCGTTCTGATGAACGACGTTCCCGCCGTCGAAGCCCTGGTAAGGCGAGGCAAGACGGTTGAGGACGCCCGCACATACCTTCCCATCGGCTGCTACGAGCCTGCGGTGGAGGGCAAAGAAGCGGCCTGCACCATGAACGTCACGGTCAATCTGACCAAGCCTTTGGAGTTAGCCCTCCACGATGGCAAGGACCCGTTGAGCGGCAAACAGATCGGCCCTCACACCGGAGACCCTCGACGGTTCGAGACTTTTGAGCAGTTGGAGGACGCCTATTTCCAGCAGCTTGATTTCGTCCTTGCCACTTCGTCGAAGTTCATCGGCGAAGCAGAACGAGCGTGGCCGCAGATCAACCCTTCGCCCTGGATAGCCGCCACCATCGACGACTGCATCGCTCGCGGCATGGATGTCGGACAGGGCGGCCCCGTTTACAACACGGTGGGTTTTGTTGGCGCAGGGCTGGCGAACGCCGGCGACTCGCTGATGGCCCTCAAGCAGGCTGTGTACGATGAAAAGCGGTTCACAATGGCCCAGATGGTTGACGCAACAGACGCCGACTTCGATGGCCTGGAAAACATGCGCCTGTATCTGGTAAACCGAACGCCCAAGTGGGGCAACAACAACCCTCAGGCTGACGCGATGGCGACGTCCATCGCCGATCACTATTTCGAGACGGTTCACAGCTTCACCAACGGGCGCGGAGGAATAGCCCAGGCTGCGCTGTTCACTCTGACCTTTGCGATACAGGGCGGCAAGAAGACCGGCGCCCTGCCCGACGGGAGAAAAGCCGGAGAATCGCTGGCGCCCGGAGTCGGCTCCACTTACGGCCAGGACAAGAAAGGCGCCACGGCGCTCATCGACTCCGTCACGAAGCTGGACTTTAATCAGACACCCAACGGTTCGGTGCTAGACGTCACTCTCCACCCGACTGCTGTGGCAGGCGAAGAAGGACTGGACGCGTTCGTGTCGTTGATCAAGACCTTCTTCTCCAAGGGCGGTTACGCAATCCAGTTCAACGTATTCGATGCCGAAACGCTGCGGGACGCTCAGCGACATCCAGAGCGATACGCATCCCTTCAGATTCGCGTGACAGGTTGGAGCGTTTACTTCACCACGATGTCCAAGGAGGAGCAGGACCTGTTCATCGCAAGGATTGCTCATGGCGCTTAGCAAGGCCGATGCTCCGAAAGCCCAGAACGAGGTAGATGACCCGACAGGGCTGGTGTTCGACTTCAAACGGTTTGCCGTTCATGATGGGCCTGGAATCCGAACCACTGTGTTCCTCAAGGGATGCAGTCTGAGGTGCGTCTGGTGCCACAACCCGGAATCCATTGGCCAACAGCGGCAGGTGTTCTACTATCCCGACAGGTGCATTGCCTGCGGGTCGTGCATCGAGGCCTGCCCCACTGGCTCCCAACAGATCACCGAAGACCGGACTCGGACTTTCGACCGCGAGTCCTGCGTCATTTCTGGCGAGTGCGTTGACGTGTGCAACTCTGAAGCGCTGGTGATGGCGGGAAGGCAGATGTCAGTCGAGGATGTGATGTCAGAAGTGCGCGAGGATGCGGACTTTTACAAGACATCAGGCGGCGGCGTTACCTTGTCCGGCGGCGAACCGTTGCTCCAGAACGAGTTCGCCACGGCGGTCTTGAAACAGTGCAAAGAAGAAGGGTTCCACACCTGCATAGACAGTTGTGGGCAGGTGGGTTGGAACTTTGTTGAGAACGCCCTGCCCCACGTGGACATGGTTCTCTACGATCTCAAGCAAATGTCTCCAGAGTTGCATCGGAAATACACCGGCGTCAACAACCGCCGCATTCTGGACAACCTCCGTGGGATCAGCGAGCACGGGATCGATATCGAGATTCGTATGCCCATCGTGCCCACAATCAATGACTCGAAAGAGTTCATCGAGCCAGCCGCCGAGTTCCTGGCGTCGTTGGACAACATCAAGGCGGTCAAGCTGTTGCCTTACCACCATCTGGCCGGGTCCAAGTACACCAGCCTTGGGATGGAAGACGTGATGCCGAACGTGGATTCCCCCGACTCGGCGCACATGCAGAAAGTCGCCGATATGATGACTCCATTCGGGTTGAATATCATACTCCCTTCGATCAAATAACCCTGCCGACCGAGGAGATGTTGACAGTCAACCCGAAGAAGTTGGCTTGATAATCGAGATCAGGTCACCTTTTCGGCGACTTCTCCGCTGAGGATGAAACCCTCGTATCCGTTGTCGGCAATCTCGTTGCACTTTTCTCGGTAGGTCCCGACGCCGCCCGCGTAAGGCATGAAAATCCTGGGTTTTCCTGGAATGTTCGCTCCGAGGTACCAGGAATCGGCCAGCATGTACATTGTCGGCTCGGCCACCTTATTCACGTGGTCCACCCATGCGCTCTCGGCATCGAGATCGGCCTCCGCCGTCTCAACGTCGTTATTCCTCATGTAATCAATAAAATCTCTGATATAGTCCTGGTGCTGCTCGATTGATATCGTCATGTTGCTGAGAACAGAGGGGCTGCCCGGCCCCGTAATCATGAACATGTTTGGAAATCCAGAGACCTGCAAACCCAGGTAAGTCTTCGGTCCTTCGGCCCACTTTTCTTTGAGAGACAAATTGTCCCGTCCGCGAATGTCCATCTTCAGGAAGGTGCCGGTCATCGCGTCGAACCCGGTAGCGAAAACAATCATATCGAACTTGTGCTCATCGTCCTCGGTCCGAATTCCCTCTGGCGTGATCTCCTGAATTGGCGAGTGGCGAATATCAACCAGCTCAACATTGTCGCGGTTGTAGGTCTCGAAGTAGTCAGTGTCGATGAGGGCGCGTTTGGACCCTAGCGGATGGTCAGTTGGCAATAGCTTTTCGGCGGTCTCCGGGTCCTTGACCGTCTCGCGAATCTTGGATCGGATGAACTCCGCGGCGGTATCGTTGGCTCTTCTGTCCGTGCCAATGTCCTTGAATGACCCCCACAAGAATTTGTGCCCGCCTTCGGCCCAACCAGCTTCGTACGCCTCCTTGCGTTCTTCCGCCGTGGCTTCAACTGCCAGCCGTTCACTGAACTCCACCGGGGCCCCACCTTTGGAGCGTCTCGCCTTATCGAGAATCGCCTCATAATTAGGCTTTACTTCTTCTTCAAGGAACTTGCGGTTGACCGTCCCATGCCGAGCAGGAATGGTGTACTGCGGGGTCCGCTGGAACACCGTCAGGCTGTCAGCTTGCGCGGCTATTACTGGAATCGCCTGGATGCCGCTTGATCCCGTGCCGATAATTCCGACTCGCTTGCCGGTAAAATCTACCTCTTCATGTGGCCAGGCGCCCGTGTGGTAGGACTCTCCCTCGAACGTCTCCCGTCCCTTTATTTCTGGAATATTGCTTGTTGAGATGCAGCCGACGCCGGTAATCAAGTATTGGGCAGTCACCCGATCGCCCTGATCCGTTTCGACTTCCCATCGGTTGGTTTCTTCGATGAATCTTGCCGAGGCGACCCTGGTGTTGAACTGGATGTTGCGTCGCAGGTCGAATCGATCGGCGATGTGGTTGATGTAGGATAGTATCTCCGGTTGCTCTGGGTACTTCCCGCTCCAATTCCAGTCTTGCAGCAGTTCCTTCGAGAATGTGAGGCAGTAAATGTAGCTCTCGGAGTCACATCGCGCGCCTGGATATCGGTTCCAATACCAGGTGCCGCCAACGTCGTCGCCCGCCTCGAATACCTGGGCTGACATGCCGAGTTCCTCTCGAAGTCGCCAGAGCATTCCCAATCCAGCAAAACCCGCTCCGATGATTATGGCGTCGAGGTCCTGTGTGTTTCCTGGCTCAGCTTTCTTTTGCAATTTACACCCCCCTTAGTAAATCAATTGCGTTATCAAAATTAAATGGTTGATCGGGCAACGCTAATGTGTTGATTGAACTTTGCGCGCTTTGGCAATACTCGCTTTGACTGCCCTGACGACCTGTTGGAATCCAAGTTCGCTGCCAGGCAATATCAACCGGGTGAAGAATCCGTGCATCTGACCGGGATACCTCTTGAGGTCAGTTGGCACGTTGGCCTGGCTCAGGCGTTCAGCGTAGGCTTCTCCTTCGTCACGCAGAACGTCATGCTCAGCGGTCAGCACGATGGCCGGCGGAAGCCCTGAGAGGTCTTCTGTGTTCAACGGAGAAGCGTCAGGCTCTGCGCGTCGGTTTTGCTCGGGAACGTAATGGTCCCAGAACCACATCATTCCGTCTCGGGTCAGCATCAACTGGTTTTCAGGATCGGTGTAGGACGATCGAGAAAAATCAGCATCAGTGACTGGATATATAAGAGCCTGCAACGCTATGGATGGCCCTCCCCTATCACGCGAGCGTATCGCCGCGACTGCGGCCAGATTTCCGCCGGCGCTGTCACCGGCGACGATCAATGGCGCGTCGTCGCCAGCAATGGCGGACAGATTCTGCCCAACCCATTCGAACGCGGCGTAAGCGTCATCGACTGCCGTAGGGTACGGATGCTCCGGCGCAAGGCGGTACCCCACCAACACTACCGCGCAGGATGTCCGCTCGGCGAGTTTGCGCGCCATTGTGTCAGATTCGTCAATGGACCCAATGACCCATCCCCCTCCGTGATAATAGACCAGGACTCCTCGTGGCGTAGCGATGGGAACAAGCGTCCGAAGCCTGATTTCGCCGTCCGGACGGTCGATTACTGTTTCGGTAACGCATTCCATATCTGGCGCTGGCCCATTAAGGGCTGCCATCGCCGGCCCGAATGCGCGCGCTTCATCGGGCGTGCTTTCGTGCAGAGGTTTTCCTCTGCTTTCAGACATTTGTTCGATAAGTTTTATTGTCGGTGCGTCAAGGGCCATTTGGTCCCTCCTAATTCCCAGCGTTAAGTGGCAGTGTCCCCATATCAGCGCCAACCACCAGTGGCGGGGCATACTCAATTATTCTGCCTAACGTAACTCAATCTCCACCCACATGTCGAGTTTCTTGTAACGCTCGTGTAACACTGCCGTGTTGTACTACGTCCGTCTCAAACATCCGTGCGAAATTAACACTTCGTAAGAAGGTACGCCTATGGGCCAGCAAGGTCCGAATGCCCAGTCATCAGCTCTCGGTCATCTGCGGGCGCTGGAGGTGGGCGACGAGATAGGCGAATTCTGTGGCAAGTTGCTGGCTGACATGGGCGCCGACGTGATTCGCGTCGAGCCGCCACAAGGGTCTGCAACTCGAAACATCGGGCCGTTCCTGGATGACGAAGCCGGGCCGGAACGAAGCCTCCACTTTTGGCACTACAACACCAACAAACGCAGCGTCACCCTGGACCTCGATATGCCAGCAGGCCGGCAGATGCTCCTTCGACTGGCCGAGCAGGCGAACATCCTGGTGGAGAGTTTCCCGTCCGGATACATGGAGGAGAGGGGAATCTCCTTCCAGGAGTTGCGCAAAGTCAACCCGCGTCTGGTTTACGTATCCATCAGCGCCTTCGGGCGTGGTGGTCCTCGCGGCAACTTCAAAGGCGGCGACCTCGAAGGCTGGGCCGCCAGCGGTTACATGCAGACCACAGGCTGGACATGGCAGCGCCCCACCCGCCCTTGGGGGCGGCAGGCCGCCCATATCGGAAGCCTGTATGCCGTGAGCGCAGCGCTGGCGGCGGTATCCAACTGCTGGCGCACGGGCAAAGGTCAGCAGGTGGACATCTCTCTCCAGGAGGCAGTGGCGTCTACTGTCGAGCACGACGTCGCGTTCTACGTTGGCGACAACGTCATCTCCGGTCGGCGCGATAACGACCACGTTAACGTTTTCGGATCGACAAAACTTCTACGCTGCAAGGATGGCTGGGTGCATCTGAACATCGGGTGGCGCAACGGTCGCAATGCCATTGTTGAGTGGATGAACGACGAAGAGATGGCCGGAGACCTGACCGACGAGAAATGGCAGGACAACGCGTATCGTCGAGCCAACGTCAAGCATGTGGTTGACGTCGTCACCAAATGGGCCACGACCAGGACCCGCCAAGAGTTCTTCCACGAAGGGCAGAAACGCGGTTTGGAGTGCGGCCCGATCAATTCGATTCCCGATGCCCTGGACGATCCGCAGCTTCGGTCGCGGGATTTCTGGGTCGAAGTGGAACATCCCGAATTCGACCGAAGTTTCACATACCCAGGCGCACCTTATCAGCTTACTGAGACTCCTTGGGCAATGCGTCGACGGGCCCCGCAGATTGGCGAAGACAACGACGCGATCTACACACAGGACCTGGGGCTTTCTGAAGGCGACCTCAGCGAACTGACAACCCAGGGCGTCATCTGATGTTTCCAGAGAAGAATGGAAATGCTCCAAGCGGGCCATTGACAGGACTTAGAGTCACCGATTTTACGTGGGTGGTAGCTGGTCCGTTCTGCACCAGGGCGCTCGCAGACATGGGCGCCGAGGTTATCAAGATCGAGGCCCGCATCCGACCGGACCCAATGCGCAATACTGTCAATTCGTATGACGATCTGGACTCGCCATTCCCCTATGGAGCGTTTGACAGTTACAACCGCAACAAGCTGGGAGCGGCAATCAACGCCCGCCACCCTGAAGGACTGAAGCTAATCAAAGATCTGATCGCTGTGAGCGACGCAGTAACAGAAAACTTCAGAGGCGGCGTCCTGGAGCGGTGGGGCCTGAGCTACGAAGAGATGCGACAGGCGCGACCAGACATCGTGTGCATGGCCCTGTCAGGCTACGGCCAGGCAGGGCCGTACCAAAGCTACGCTTCCCACTTCCACATGGCCCAGGCTCTGCCCGGGTTCACGTCCCTCTCGGGATACGAAGGTGACGTTCCCGTGGTGGCTGGCGCATCGGGTGACACAACTTCGGGCCTTCATGCGGCGGTGGCCGTCCTTTCAGCGCTGGAACACCGACGAATGACCGGCCAGGGTCAATACATCGACGCCTCCCAGCTAACGTCCATGGCGTCCGTCATGGGCTCGGCTTATCTCGAATACACGGCCAACGGAAACGAGCCACGGCCTTCTGGCAATCGACCGCCCCACACCTCGCCCATCGTAGAAGGGTCTTTTCGGTGCAAAGGCGAGGACAGATGGGTAGCGATTGGCGTCTACACAGAGGACGAATGGCTGAGTTTTTGCGATGTGATCGAAAGACGCGACCTTACGAATGATCCGAAGTTCGCCGACGACAGTGATCGAGGGGGAAACTGGCGCGATCTTGAGGTTGAGGTAGAGAAATGGACCGGTGCCGTCACTGCTGAAGAAGCGATGACCGCTCTGCAAAACGCAGGGATCGGGGCCGCTGTTGTGGAGAACGTCCAGGACCTGATGGAACGAGACGATCAACTGGCGCATCGGGGCTATTACGTAGACGCGTGGCATCCTGACAGGGAAGTCGGAACGCTACGCATGGACGGCATCGTGCCCAAATTCTCAGACACCCCTGGTGAGGTCCGCCGGGCCGCGCCGACCATCGGCGAGCACAATGAATACGTTTTCGGAGAAGTTCTGGGCCTGTCCAGCAAGCGGCTGAGGGAATTGCAGGAGGCCGGCGTCTTCTTCTGACTGGAGCGAGCGCATGCTTGCTGTCATGAAAATCGAAACTGGTTAACTGGGGCGCCGCGACCAACGCCACGACAATGTTCACACGGGATAGGAGTTGAAGAATGACCACCAACGAAACCTACTTGGAGCCAGCGAAAGAGATTTCGGTATTCCGCAAGTGCGAGGTTCTGGTCGTAGGCGGTGGCCCCGCAGGCACCGCGGCAGCGGCCACGGCGGCGAGAATGGGCGCGGAGACGATCCTGGTAGAGCGGTACGGCCACCTGGGGGGAATGTCCACCGGTGGATTCGTGACCTACATTGAACGGATGACCGATTGGGAAGGCCGCCAGGTGATCGCGGGCTTCGCCAACGAGATTCTCGACCGCCTGCCAGAGGATGCTGTGCTCGGACCGTCGGACGAACTCTGGGGATCGACAGACCCGGCGCTGGTCGAATTCTGGGGGGACCGTTCCTGCGCTCATCACGGCATCGTCACATGGTCGCCGACCGTCGATCCG
>JASLRP010000246.1 GCA_030743915.1 SAR202 cluster bacterium
TGTTCCAGCAATCGGATCAGCTCAGTCAAGAAAAACGGGTTTCCTTCTGTGCGGTCAAACACCGATTCTATGAACTGTTCTGGGAATGTTCTCGAAGCGATCGCTTCGGTGTATCTTTTTACGTCGAGCAGGTTGAGGCCATATAACTGGAGATGCTGAAATCGCGGTTCCGTGGTCAGTTCACCCACGGTGCGTGACAGAACATGACCGCGAGGCACATCAATATTTCTGTGCGCCGTGGCGATAAGAATCGGACTGCCCTGGAGTTCGCGTCCAAGGAATTCCAGAAGCATGAGGGATGACTGGTCCGCCCAATGGAGGTCATCGAGCGCCAGCAAGATTGTTTGATCAACGGCGGCTCGTTTGAAAAAGTTGGCAATCGAGTCAAAGAGCCGAAATCGAGCTTGGTCTGGCTCCAGTACAGGAGGGTCAGTCAGCCCCGGCAGCTGGTCTTTGATCTCGGTGACAATTTCACTGATGTTGGCCGCCCCGACGCCCAGCGTCTCTGCCAACACATTGGAATCCTGGTCTCGGATGTATGAGCGTATCAGTTGCATCCACGGCCAATATGGCGTGCGTCGTGAAGACTCATAGCATCGGGACCAAAGCACTTTGGTATCGCGTTTAGCGCCCAGATTAGCTAGTTCCTGGATGATCCGGGTCTTGCCAATTCCTGGCTCACCGGTCAGCATTACAACGCTGCCATGACCGGAGTTTGCTTCTTCAAATATGGCTGTCAGGATATCGAATTCACGATTGCGGCCAACGAATAGCCCTTGTGTCCAAATTGGTTCGGTAGGTGCCTGGCTCAATACTGTACTTTGCTCCCGTGGACCGAGAAATTCTTCATTTCGACGTCGATGGCCGACAACGCGTCGAAAAGTTGTCGGAGAATTTCTTTAGACCTGTGCTCATACCCTAAATATTGATTTGAATTATATGCCTAACTTTACCACAAATCGCAGGATATTGGCCCTGTAATTCCAGAATCATATATTAGGAATTGATGCTGATAATTCTGTGGAGATGGCCGCATGATCAGATCAAAATCAGGTATTTCAACCGAATCGGCGACCGATGCCGAACCTCTGCGTAATCCATTCTCCGAATCCGAAGCAAATGTCGAACCTGAGCAATCCTGCCGGCGTCAGACTCAAGTCGATCCAGACAATTGCTTCGCTCATGCGCATGCGTTTGGATCCGGTCGTTCGGGTGCGTTGTCAGGTTGCAAATTTCTTGGTGCCCAACCACACGACGCCCTTTGCGGCGCAGGAATGCGGACACGTGAGGTCCGGGGTGGTAATCGGAGAAGCGATTGACGCCAATGCCGGGTCAATTCGTCACAAATCAGTGACCAGGGCTGCTACTCGGCGGCGTCCAAGGTCTGCCTGACCTTGCGAGTTAGCTCCGACATCGTGACGGGTTTTTGCATGAAACCTGACTGAGACCTGAGATAATCGGCGTCAGGTTGAGTCGCCGAAGGGTATCCAGACATATAGATTACTTTGCCTTCTGGGTAGGATAGTTTGAATCTTTCGGCAAGTTCTCTGCCACCCATCATAGGCATCACGACATCAGTTAACAACAGGTCAATTTCGTCGAGTCCTGGCTCTTCCAATACTCGGGCGGCCTCGCGGCCACTGATCGCAGAGATAACTGTGTAACCTTGTTGCTCCAGCACTTCGGCGGTGAGTTTTCGCACCGCGGGTTCGTCCTCGACCAAGAGCACCGTCTCGGTGCCTCTTTGGAATTCAAAAGGCTCGTCCGGGCTGGATTGGAGATCGGCAGTTTCGGCGATGGCGGGAATGTAGATCGTGAACGTCGTCCCCAATCCGATTTCGCTGTCAACAACGATGTGCCCTTTGTGCTGTTTGACAATGCCGTAGCATGTGGATAATCCGAGTCCTGTGCCTTCGCCGATGCCTTTTGTCGTGAAGAACGGTTCGAATATTCGGGACGCAACGTTGGAGGGCATCCCAACGCCGACGTCGGTCACTGTGACTTGCACATAAGGGCCTGGTTTGAGTTCGGGGTCCATCTTTGCGATTTCGTTGCCGAAGATAATGTTGGTGGTCTGGATCGAGAGTTTTCCGCCTGTGGGCATGGCGTCGCGGGCGTTCACGGCCAGGTTGGTCAGCACCTGTTCCATCTGTCCAGGATCGGCTTTTACTGAGTCCATTTTCGCCGCTGTGTCCAGCGTCAATTCGACGTGTTCGCCGATCAGTCTACCGAGCATCTTCTGGAGATTGATGATCAGGTCGTTCATGCCCACGATTTTTGGTTCGGTGCCTTGAATTCGAGAGAATGCCAGCAATTGACGGGTCAGGTCTGCGCCCCGCTGGGCTGCGCTCTGAATTTCGTCGAGGTACGTTGAGTCAACACGACCCGTGGAACTTACCTGCATGCTGGCTAGCTGGGCGAACCCGATGACCGCGGACAGCAGATTGTTGAAATCGTGAGCGACGCCGCCAGCCAACTGCCCGACGCTCTCCATTTTCTGGGATTGGAAAAGTTGCTGCACCAGTAGCTTTCGTTCGGTGATGTCGCGCATCACAACCATGACAGCTTGTTCGCCACCGTACTCGATGACTCTCGGGCGGATCTCGACCGAAACCACGTCGCCCGAATGAGTGACGAGGTCGATTTCGTATTGCTCTGGCGCTTCATCGCCACGCAGCCTGGCTTCGTAATGTTCCATGACCAGCGCCCGATGTTCTTTAGCCACGCTGCCCAAGAAGCTGTCACGCTTGCTACTGTCTGGTGTGAACCCGATGAGGGAGTCGTAGGCATCGTTACGATAGACGATTTTGTCTCCCACCGTGACCAAGATGGCAGCGTTAGCGTTCTCGACAAGGGTTCGATACTTTTCCTCGGCTTCTATCACCGCGTCCTCGGCGTTTTTGCGCTGTGTGATGTCCTGCTCAATGCCCACGAAGTGGGTAATCGTCCCATCCGCAGATTTCACAGGGGTAATGGTCAGTTCAGCCATGTACTCCGTGCCATCTTTGCGTTGGTTGCTGAGTTCGCCTCGCCACACCCTGCCTGAATACTCTGTCTCTCGGAGTCCGCGATAGAAATCAGCAGGGTTGGAGTCAGTGTTCAAGATCTCGACGCGCTGGCCGATGATGTCACCTGCGGCGTATCCGGTCAGAGCCGTGAACGCCGGGTTGACCCAAATAACAGCGCCGTCGGCGTCTGCAATAGTCACCGCGTTGGCTGCAGATTCCAGCGCCGCGGTGTTGAGTCGTAAGTGTTGCTCCGTCGATCTTCGCTCAGTGATGTCACGAGCGACACCCAGGACTGACGCTGGCCGGCCATCAGCGTACCTGAGGAACTTCATAGTAGTTTCAGTCCAGACAGTCGAGCCGTCCTTGCGGGTGACTTCGGCCTCGGTTATCCGGGCGCGATCAACATCGTAGGACTGTGCTTCAAGGTCGAGTTGCCGTCGGAGCTCTTGCTGAATGAGGCCAAGTGTGCCGCTGGGGAATGAATCTTCCACAGGAACTTCCATCATTTCGGCGGCTGTGAATCCGCGAAGTCGTTCCACCGAAGGGCTGATGTACATGAGATTCATGTCCAGGTCCCTGACCCAAATAACGTCCGCGACATTCTCGGCCAATAGACGGTAGCGACCCTGGCTTTCGCGAAGGGCCTGTTCAGCTTTTTGTTGCTCTGTCAGAAGTTTCGCGTTGGAGATGGCGCCGGCCAACTGACCCGCAACGCGCTCCATCACTGCCATGTCTGAAGCTGTGTAGCACATGGGCTCGGTGGACCGGAACTCCAGACTGCCCAACACCCGATCATCCGCAATCAGCGGAACAGCCAGCAGCGATCCGAATCCGAACTCCGTTCCCAGGTTCAGGTCAGGAAATAGTTCCAGCATCTCCTCGATTTCGTTGGCTCCGATGCAGATGCCTTCGCGAGTCTGGATAATCGCCTCGGTCGCGGTTCCTTCCAATTGGCGTTCATCCATCGGTCCCCATCCGGCGACATCGGTCCCTGTGACATAGGGCTGTGTGAGAGTCCTGTTGTCTGGCGCCACGATGGAGATGGCCATTCTGTCAAAGGGAACGACTTTCGATACCTGTTGGCTGAACTCATCGAACATGCTGCCTACGTCGTGGGACGAGCTTAATATTCTGACAACTTCGGACACCAGCGCCTGCTCACGGGCGCCTCGCTCCAAATCGGATTGAAGTTGGTCGTTTGCCAGGGCGATTGAAAACTGAGCGCCGATCTGTTCTGCCAATGCCAGGTGCCGCTGCGTGTATGCGTTGCCCTGAATCGACTGCCAATGGAGGGTCCCAAGGACCATCTGGTTGGATGACAATGGCACCGCCATGAAGGACCTGAAACCGCGCTTGAAACCGGGAGCGAGGCTCGGAATCTGTCGTTCGACATCTGTCAGGCTTGCGGGGTTGAAGAGCACAGGCTGAAGCGTGGCGCCATATGCTCGATAATCGTGTTTTCGATTGCTTGGTTTTTGAACTGTCTCCGAGGGAACACTACGGTTGAAATGTGCTTGGTTTCGAACGTTCCGCTATCTTCATCTATGATGTTGATGGCCATGCGGGAGAAGGGAATCATCTCCGAAACACGCAAAGCAACAGCCGAGTAGAGACCGTCGTTGTGGATTCTGGTGGCGAAAAGGCGCCCGATGTCCGCCAAGGTGTTGCTGTCGTCAACCGCGGTCTGGGCATCTGACCCATCAGAATCTTGTTGATTCAGGCGACTGAAAACGAGAGGCGTCACGACCCCAGCTACCAGAAACAACCCCCATACGGCGAACAGATATTCTTCGTTGCCCGGTGTCACAATGCGACCGTGGTTAATGACCTGAGTAGCTGACTGGCACCCGACAGCGACGGTCGCCCCGGTCAGACCCGCGGCGATCCCTTTGCGACTCAGAGTAGCTATCGGGATGAGGTACAGCGCCTGGAATACTTCCAGTGGACGAAGGGTTATCAGGATCAACGTCACTGCCGCGAACGAGAAAGGGGAAATCAACCAGATGGTGTCGATCCGCAAATTCATCGTCCACGAAGGCGCTGCTTCAATAAATTTCTGAGAGGATGAACTCGCGAGTAGTGTCGATATCCCAGACATCAGTCTGGTCCATCGCGACGTAAATCTCGCGAGCGAGGTTTGGTCTCCTTCGGCCATTGTGACTCACTTGAATTGAGAATACGTAATCACGCCCCGTTCATTCGCTGCCGTCGTGAACAGGTATGGCTCAGGGATTACATATCCAGGTTAATCATGTATTAGGCACACTCTCCCTAGAATAATACACACAAACACTATTCATTCAAACTGGAAATCTGGCGTTAAGGGTTTGACGCAACGAAGTTTCGGCCATGTTGGGGTGATTTCCTTAGCGCCAGGAGTGCCCTTATGTGCGGAGGCCGCACTGAAAATCACGGTGGATATCTTTACGCTGAACAATGACGCAATACTTGATGAAATCGCCAAAGTGTTGGGGTTTGGTATATACGGCGCGCTAAAAGCGAGAAACATCAGCGTGCCGACATGCATGGAACACTGGAGAGCAACGTTCTGGGCAGGACCAACGGAAACCGGGTCACTCCGCAAACCCGATACGTGTCAACGGCGTCAAGCACGTTGGTGGGTTGCACGACTTCGCGCACGCCGGACGCGCTCAGAATCCACGGGCGGCGCTGTGGACCAGACTTTGGGATGTTGCGAGGGCCGCTTGGACGGCGCTCATGAAGACAACTTCGTCCTATTCCGCCGTGCGCATAAACTAGCCTTCTGACGTTATGCGTCCTGATCTGGGGAGAAAGTGTAACACCACGCTTCGCCCTCCAGGACTTTCTCTCCGGTCTGCCTCGTTATGACGATTCTGAGCTGGGCCATTGGTTTCGACCGGTGGGTTTTCAGGATTTCGGCCTCGGCAGTTATGGTGTCGCCAATGAATACCGGGGCTGGGTATTTGTAGTTCTGGCTCATGAACACCGTGCCTGGGCCGGGCATATCCATGGCCACCAACGCGTTCAGCAGGCCGCTGGTGAGACCACCCTGAACGACCAGTTCCTTGAACTGGGTTTTCTCTGTGAACTCTTTGTCGAAGTGAAGGGGATTGTAGTCGCCCGTCAACTCAGCAAATGTCTTCACGTGGTCTGCCGTCAGTGTGATGCTTCGTGTTGCTTTCTGTCCGACCTCTACGTTCATGATCTATCCTCCCCCGAATTTCTTGTCTGGCAGCACATGATAATAGGGAGCGGTCGTCGGGGCAAACGAGGGCCAGGCGCAGAGCCTTCCGGTATGTCTGTTCGTCCGATGACTTCGATTGAGCGTTCACCATAAGGTAAGCGTTGTGGCGTTTTCCTGCATTTCTTGCAAACTTCACGTGACCCTCACATGGACAGACACTCCGAATCGACGCAACCACATATGATGTACTTGGAACATTGCACGGTTCATCCGTGCCGTTGCCATTGCTGAAGGCCAGCGCCCCTAGAGGATAATGATGTCCCGCGACTCACACCTGACCATATTGCTCGTGGACGACAATCCACAGATCCGATCATTCCTCAGACCGGCTCTTGAGGACAGTGGTTTCCGGTGTGTTGAGGCGGCTGATGGTGACGAGGCCGTGTACCTGGTTGAAGAGTCGAACCCTGATCTGATCGTACTGGACATCGAGCTTGGTGATCCAGATATGGACGGGTTGGACGTCTGCAAGCGAATTCGAAATCTGGGACATACCATCCCAGTTATCTTTCTCACCGTAAGGGCCACGGTAGAAGACTTGGAACACGGCCTGCAAGTGGCAGGACCCGGCTCGGACTATGTCAGAAAAATGGAAGAGCTTCGCCGCATGCAGGTAGAAGGGAAGGGCATGGGCGATGTCCAGGTCGCGATCAAAGCCCCGGACACCCACGAATTGATTGCCCGAATCCGCGCGAGGCTGCCAAATGATGTGCAGCAGTTTGACGCGGATCTTCGCATCGATCGGTGCCGTATGATCGTCGAAAAAAGGAATTCCGAGGGCTGGTTGGAAACCCCTCTCCAGCAGATGGAGTATGAGGTGTTCACGATGCTGGTAGCCGCCAACGGACGGGTGGTCGGCACCTGGGACCTCTTCGACCAGATCTTCCACAGTGAAGATGATGAGACGGACGATATCGCTATCGACAACTACAAAAACCGGATCTGGGTGTGCATCTCCAATCTCAGAAAGAAGATCGACCCGGACGGAACACACAACTACATTCAGACAGTCCATGGAATCGGGTACCGTTTCCGTGCAGTGAATCCAAGCTAGTTCGGAGCGTTCGATTGCCATGCCTGTGGTGTACCTCGATGTTGTTCTCTTTGCAGGGATCGTCTTGGCTTCGATGGCTATCGGAGGCCTGATCGCATGGCTATGGTTGGGTCGTCGCGATACGACTATCACTGACGCCCGGCCCCAGACTGACTCAAGACTTTATCTCCAGTTGATGAGCAGGGCTGACCATACCCTGGACAACTACATCACTTCGATTCAAGGCCATCTCTCCGTTTTGGGAGAAGAGCTTCCTACTGATCCACAACGTTGGGCTATGTCCCGTGATGCCATCGGTCAGGCGGTCAACCAGATGAAGAAGCATATCGAACGGCTCCGACTCATTCGCATGGGCCTTGATGAGACCAGCATCCGGGTGGCACCGGTAAACATGGCCCGGCTGATCGAGAGCATAATGATTAGCCTGGAGCCAGCCGCGACGATGAAGGATGTCACACTGCGGCTGGATGTCCAGCGCCTGACTCAGGCAGTTCCAGGCGACCCACAGATGTTTGAAGAGATATTCACCACACTGCTGGACAACGCCATCAAACATAATCCTCCAGGCACAGAGGTCGTAGCCGAATTGACCCGACAAAGCGACATGGCGTTGGTCAGGATCAGCGACGAAGGCAATGGAATCAGGCAGGAGTTGGTGGAGCGCATTTTCGACGAGGGCGCTGGCGATAGGTCCGCCGGGTCTCCTGGAGGGACAGGCATGGGACTGTATATCGCCAAAATGCTGACGGAGTTGCAAGGAGGTGGCATCAAAGTGGAGAGCCAGCCGGGCAAAGGAGCGGTATTCTCAGTGACGCTGCTGCTCGATCGCTCCGAGAGTTAAGGTTCAGCAAAGGAGTGTCAATTATAAAGGGAATGTCACCTGCCGAATCTGCGAATAATAGGTGGCGAAGTCAGTTGTCGTGGCAGAGCGATGGTCAATGGCCGGGGCAAGGGCGCCGACAACACTGGAAACTTAATGACGCCCGATATTCATTACTCAGCCGAACTGACACCCGGAAAATCGCTGAGGAACACTTGGTAGCGTGACTCCGTCACGCCGTGGAAGGGGGCCGACGATGAACCGCACAATCATGTGGGCAACCGCGTTGACGATGGTGTTTCTGTTTTCGACCGCCTGCGAGTTAGGGATCGAAGTCTCAACGCCAATCCCCCAGACTCCAGACGATGTGGAATTGAGTGTCTTGATCGTGCCTCCGGACAGGGGGTATGTTGAGATTGATGGCTCGATAATCACCTCGGGCATTGCAGTTCCAATCAATCACGGCAAACTTGTCAATCTGGTCGCGAAGCCCATCGATACGGACTGGCAGTTCGCTCGATGGGAACGGGATATGTCGGGCACCAGTCCAGGCGAGACCCTGGTGATGGACGAATCAAAGGTAGTGCGCGCCGTGTTTGCGGTGCCCACACCTTTGCCGGCAGCTCCGGTCTCCATCACTCCTGAGTACCGCGAGGACTTCGAGGACGGACTGGCCCAGGGTTGGCAGTCGGAAGCGGGCTGGTCTGTGGTCCAAGACGGCAATAACAACGTCTTCCAAGGGCGAAATCATAGCTGGACGACATTCACCCAGGGACATGCTTGGAACGACTACGTCCTCAGATTTCGCGTCAAACTT
>JASLRP010000247.1 GCA_030743915.1 SAR202 cluster bacterium
CTGAAGTGTAATTGGTCGAATCTGTGGTGGGGGGCGCCGAGGGTCTGGATTCTTGAATGGTGAGTCGAAAGTCTCACCTGGATGGCCAGGCCTTCGGCCGATTCTTTTGAAAATCTGACCAAGGAGCGATAGAAAGCGATGAGTGACCCTGTGGCGAAGGTGCTGGTTCTGAGCGAGAACAGGATTCTGAGAATGGCTGTCGAGGCTTGCCTGCGGCGTGAATTCGATATCATTGTTTTCGGAGACTGCGAATCAGCGATCAATGATCTGGCTGTTTTGGCGCCTGACGTCGTCGTTATGGACCTAGAACAGAAGAACTTAAGTGGCCTGCAAGTGAACGCTGAATGGCTGAAGAAGAATCATCCAAACGTCGGCGCAGTCCTGATGGTAAACTTTGGCGACCAGTTCAGTGAAGAAGACGTTTTGATCAACGCGACAGCCGCACTTGATCTGACGCTTGATTGCATGCAGAGCGCTTTAGAACAGTTGCACACGGCCATCCGACACATGATTGAAGGCCAACCAGAGTACGTGGTTGTCGGCTACAGATTGAATCTCCATCCTGATAGGCCACGAACGCCCCAACTCGCATGATGTGACTGGCGAGAACTGCCGCGGTGGATATGTCCGTTGACAAGGGCGGCCAAAATTCCCCGGCATCCAAACAAACGAATTACCTAGCGGAGGTCAACCCAAAATTGCTGCACTTGACCTCCGCTTTTTCTATTGACTCACCAGACGGCGTCCTGCGGTCAGTGGTTTCGAACGGGAGCGGGAGTATCTGGAGCGAAGGTTAGCTGCGTGTTGGCAATTGGACATTGGCACTGTGGCATCGCGTTAAAACCCGGAGTGTCGGGCCTTGACAGAATCGAGGGCCTCAAAGCTTCCACCGCAACCCGGCACATAGAATTAGAGAGCGCGCCGTCGGCGCCTACCTCGATTGTGTCATTGATCTTGAATCCACGAGGACACACACCGTCAGCCGCCACGATGTTGATTGAGGTTGCAGAACGCGGTCGAAAACCCAGCGTGTAGAATCGCTCGAGTCCTGCGCCCCCACTGTTGCGGAAACTCAGGTTGAACACTCCCCACATTGTGCCGACGCCTCCCACCATCGACACGACGATCATCGCGCCAGAGGGCAGGCCGTCGCCCGCAATGAGCCACGCGCCAGACACAATCACGGCGGAAGCGATGATCACTCCAATCGGAATAGCCAATACCGCAATGCGTGAATCTTGAGTGTGCATCTGTGAACCTCCCGAGAAGCTTCCGAAAAAAACCAGATATTCCCAGTATCAGACAATTGGAACTGTACGGGAGCGCGCATGAGGATACTGTGAGCGCAACCAGGCGTTGCGTGAGAAATGTGTGTTGGCGCCTCTCCACCGTAGAACGAAAACACCTGTGACCGGAATAGGTCACAGGCGCCTATGGGATGCTTTCTGGGCGCAAGGCACGCTACACGATTTCGAGCTTGATGAACCGCCCTCCGATGAGCCACTCGGACACGTATATGTTGCCCTCTGAGTCCAACGCCAATCCGTGAGGACTGTTGAACTTACCCGGCTCGAGCAGCGATGTCCTGATCGGGGTCCCGGAATCGTCAAGATTGTTCGGCCATCCAGCCACGTCAGCCACGGAAACGTTACCGCCCAGATAACCGATCAGACAGTCACTTGAATCCACGACCGCCAGACGAGCGTTCAGCTCGGCGATTACCATTTTATCGCCGTGAATGGCGAAGGCGCTGGGCGTGGTCAGGAAGTCCGAGCCAAACGCCCGCTTAAACTGGCCCTCCAGATCATACACCTGGACTCGGCCATTCGCCCTGTCTGATATGTAGAGCTCTGCATCCGGCTTTCGCGTGTCCACGAAAACCGAATGGGGAGTTGCAAACCGCCCGGCGCCTTCCTCGCCATTGATGCTGCTGAGGTAGTTTCCACTGCAGTCGTACCGGTGGACGTAACTCTGGCCATATCCGTCTGCCAACCAGATGTCACCGTTTGCGCCGTTGACGGCGACCGAAGTTGGAGAGTACATTCCAGAGTCATACACGGGTAGGTCTGGACGCTCCAACCTCTGGACGACTTCCCCATCCAGGGTGATTTTCACGGCCTGACCGGTGGACTCGCCGTCTCCGTACTCGTAGCCCAGCGCGTGGGCGC
>JASLRP010000248.1 GCA_030743915.1 SAR202 cluster bacterium
GCCCAACAGAATCCTACTGTATGGCAACGCGACGATTGGCATACCCGATTGGGCCTCCCAGAACGAGACAGCGGGTTTGGATACACTTCAGAACAGGTAAGAGACCTGCCGTCGTTCGATATAGATCAGATGCTGGAATACTACGACGCCGTCAGAGTAGAGACCTTCGCCTTTCTTGATTCTCTCTCTGAGTCAGACCTTGAAACCGAACCTCACCCTCGAAGGCCCGGTTACACCATCGCCGAAATGTTCAGTCACCTGATGATTGAGGAAGCCCAACACGTAGGCCAGGTAGCATACATCCGAGGTATTCAGCGCGGACTGGGCAAATGATCCCCGACCGGCCCCACTTCGATCTGGAGCGCCGGTTACATTCCCAGGGTTACGCGTTGGTCGCCGGTGTCGATGAAGCAGGCAGAGGCCCTCTGGCAGGCCCGGTCAGCGCCGGCGTCGCAATATTGCCGCAAAAGCTCTCCGGCGACTGGGTCAAGCTCATTAACGACAGCAAAAAACTGAGCGCCGGCCAGCGGGAGACCGCATACAGTCATTTGCAGGGTGAAGCCGTGGCGGTGAGCGTCGGATTCAGTTCATCCCAAGAGATAGACTCTCTCGGGATATCCTCGGCCACGCGGCTTGCTATCCGGCGGGCTCTGGAGAAAATGCCATCGCGCCCGCACCATCTGTTGTTGGATGCGTTCTCGATTCCAGAGGTCAACCTCCCCCAAATAGCCATCAAAAAAGGCGACGCCATCTCGCTGTCAATCGCGGCGGCGTCAATCGCCGCAAAAGTCGAGCGGGATCGGCTGATGGTACAGTATGCTTCAACTTATCCGCAGTATGATTTCGAAAATAACAAAGGCTACGGAACCGCTGCTCATCTGACTGCAATTGCTAAGTTCGGGCCGACTCCAGTTCATCGCCTCACCTTCAAGCGCGTCCGAGAATCAGCATCTGGAAAGCAATCCGGCCCTGCCGAAATAGGCCGCAATGCCGAGCAAATTGTCGCCACTCATCTCGGGTTCAACGGATATCGTGTCATCGAAACGAACTACACGACCCGACTTGGCGAGATCGACATCATCGCCTCCCAGGACGAAACTCTGGTGTTCGTTGAGGTCCGCGCCCGCCAGCGTGGAGGCATGGTCAGCCCTGCTGAATCGCTAACCTCATCTAAACAACAAAAAATGATTGCCGCTGCCCAACAGTACATGCTGGATTCCGAGAAATCTTGGAGCGATTGGCGCATGGACCTCGCCGCCGTCGAACTGGACCGATTGGGGCAGGTCAAGCGCCTGCGAATACTAGAAAACGCAGTCGAAGAATAACCAGACCTCGCCCCAAGATTCCTCGACAGCCAATCCGCAATCAAATTTCTTGTCCCGCCAGACAGTTTCGCCAGTTCCAGGGCGAATTGTTCAATCACAGACCAAATCAAATCATTTGGCGCTATAATCGGCCTCACCGATGATTCACCCCTATTCCGATGCGGAGGCCCACATGCCCGAAGGTAAAGAACTTTACATGCTCCAGTTGCGACGGATGATGCTGATTCGGCGCTTCGATGAGACCGTCAAGGATTTGGTCCAGAGCGCGGAACTGGTGGGCATGGCCCACGTCTATCTCGGAGAAGAGGCGGTCGCAGTGGGAGCATGCACTGCATTGAGGGACGACGACTACATCACCGGCACCCATCGCTCGCACGGCCACCCGATATCCAAGGGTGGTGACGTTCGCCGAGCCATGGCCGAAATTCTGGGCAAAGCCACCGGATACTGCAAGGGCAAAGGCGGCTCAATGCACCTTGCCGACTTCGACATTGGCATACTCGGCGAGTCGGGAATCCTGGCGTCCGGCCTCCCGGTTGCGTGCGGCGCGGCCTTGGGCAGCAGGATGCAGGGCAATGACAGAGTAGTGGTGTCATTTTTCGGTGACGGAGCCAGCAACGAGGGAGCCTGCCACGAGGCGATGAACCTGGCCTCCGTGTGGAAATTGCCCGTGATTTTCCTCTGCGAGAACAACCAGTACGCCGTGACGACATCGTTCAGAGACACGGTCGCGGTTGAGAACATATCGGACCGCGCCGTCGCCTACAATATGCCCGGCGTGCTTGTGGATGGTCAAGATGTGCTTGCGGTGTACGAGGCGACGGTCCAGGCCGTTCAGCGAGCCAGGGCTGGCGAGGGACCTACCCTCCTCGAAGCCCGTACCTATCGCTACGAAGACCATTCAGAAGGCCTGAATCGAATCATCAGAGAACCGTACAGGACAGAAGAAGAGGTCGAGCGATGGAGGGAACGCGACCCCATCAAACTTCACTCAGCGTGGCTCAAAGAGCAGGAAGTGGCGACTGAAGAGGAGATTGAAGCGGTATGGGCCGATGTCACCCAAGCCATCGACGAGGCGTTGGAGTTCGCCCGGGAGAGCCCATACCCTGAGGCAAAAGACCTGTTTGCAGACCTGTACGCCGATCCGTTGCCTGCCCGCTGATCGCCAGCATTCCGTTTGACCATCCGATAAACCAATCTCACGGCTAGGGGTAGACCATGGCAGAAATGAATTTCAGTGACGCATTGAACCTCGCTCTCAAAGAAGAGATGAGAAGAGACGAAAAAGTTTTCCTTATGGGCGAGAGCATCCGTGGCGGAATATACGGCGTCACAGGCGGACTTTCCCAGGAGTTTGACGAGCGGGTGTTAGACACTCCGCTTTCAGAGACCGGATTCATGGGCGCGGCGGTCGGCGCCGCAGCAGTCGGAATGCGACCCATCGTCACATCGTTGGCTAGTTTTGCATGGGTGGCGATGGACCAACTGATAAGCCAGGCCGCCAAAATGCGCTTCATGTTTGGCGGTCAAGTTAATTTGCCAATCGTTTATCGATGGGGCTTGATATATGGCAACAACTCCGCAGCGCACCACACCGACCGACCGTACCCCATGTTCATGAACGTGCCAGGACTGAAAATCGCGATTCCAGCCACACCCGCCGACGCCAGAGGTCTCCTCAAGACCGCCATCCGCGACAACGACCCGGTGATGTTCTTCGAGGACAACAACCTCGCCGGTTGGCGTGGCGAGGTGCCCGACGACGAGGACTTCTGCATACCCTTCGGTCAGGCTGAGGTGCTGAAAGAAGGCACAGATGTCACCGTGGTGGCCATCGCAGGCAGCGTCCGACCCGCACTGACAGTGGGCGAAGAAATGGAGGCCGACGGGGTCTCGGTTGAGGTGATCAATCCTCGCACTATCGTTCCGCTGGACACTAAGACGATACTTGGTTCGGTGGAGAAGACCGGACGGCTCGTGGTCGTCGATCCTGCGCACGAGAGTTGCAGTGTGGCTTCTGAGATTTCCAGTATCGTGGCGCAGGAAGGTTTCTGGAGCCTGCAAGCCCCCATCCAACGTGTAGCCAGCCTGGATGTTCACTTCCCGTTCAGCCCGGCCCTGGAGCATCTGGTCTTCCCAAACGAGGACAAGATCGCCGACGCGATCAATACCACGCTGGAGTAAATGATCAATTCCGAGCGGCGTAATACTCCATCGGACCCGAAGGTGTAACTCATGGCGACAAATGTATTGCTCCCTCAGTGGGGCATGAATATGGAAGACGGAACGCTGGTCAAATGGCTGGTCAACGAAGGTGACGAAGTCCAGGAAGGCCAACCTCTGGTCGAAATCGAAACGGCCAAGATCAACTCAGAGCTTGAGTCCCCCACTGACGGCGTTGTGGCTCACATCATGTCCGACGAGGGCACGGTGGTCAAAGTCGGCGACATCGTGGTCGTGATCGGCGCGCCCGACGAGAATCCTCCCAAACCCGAGTCAGCGTCGCCCAGGCCGGCCCGGACCAGCAGGCGTCGAACAGCCGCTCCACAAGCCGCCAGCAGTGGCGGCTCGAAGGCGCAAGTAACGCCCATCGCTCGCCGTCTGGCAAGAGATAATGACATCGACCTTGATGGCGTATCAGGCACCGGACCGCGAGGTCGAATCACCGAGGATGACATCCGAGCAGCTATGGCCGCTCGTGATGAAGCTCCATCCCGTGAAAGTCGGCAGGTCGTCCCTAAAGCCCGTCAATTGGCTCGGCAGCACAACGTCGATCTCGCTGACGTCGATGGCTCTGGACCGGGAGGCCGTGTTCTCGTCGCTGATGTAGAAATATTATTGAGCGCTTCGGATCCGGCCATTGCGTATGGTGACGCGGTCGCCGAATCTGCTCAACTCACCAGGTTGCGCAAAATCATCTCGGAACGGATGTCCTTGAGCGTTCGTTCTATGGCCCAGGTCACCTTGACCACAGAGATCGACGCCACCGAGCTTGTGAAGCTGCGCGAGGCCCTAGTGTCCCAAATGCGACCCCACAGATTACGACCTATGGACCAGGACATGATCGTCGCCGCAACTGGCGACGCGCTCAGAAAACATCCCCGACTCAATGCGTACCTTCAGGATGACACCGTGATGCTCCTCCGAGACGTGAACGTCGGAGTGGCGATGGCAGTGCTTGATGGCCTCGTGGTGCCGGTTGTCAACGCAGTTGACCGGACCAGCCTTTTGGATATCGCAAAACGACTCCGTGAACTGGCAGGCAAAACCCGCGACAACACGCTGACGATGGATGATATGTCGGGCGCAGGGTTCACGATAACATCGCTGTCGAACTACGATATCGACGTATTCACCCCAATAATCGATCCGCCTCAAGTGGCGATTTTGGGCATCGGGCGCATCTCTCAGAAACCTTTAGTCGTCGACGGCGAGATCGTCGTGCGTTCGACCATGCACGCCAGCGTGACCTTCGACCACCGCGCTCTGGATGGCGTTCCTGTGGCGGAATTCATCCGCACTCTGAAATCTAACCTGGAGTCCGCCGAATGGCTGACTGCCCGCGCTCAGGAGGCCTGACGCTTGGCATCCGTCGGCATCATAGCCAACCCCGCCGCTGGGAAAGACATTCGCCGGATCGTCGCTCAGGGCCGTTTCGTTCCCAATAACGAAAAGGTCAACATCCTCAAGCGCGTTCTCTCAGGATTGGACGCCGTGGGCGTTGAATCCGTCCTGTTTATGCCTGACTCTGGAATGCTGGGGCGCGGCGCGATGGAGGGTTCGAAATTCAATGTTGAGCCTGAATTCCTCGATATGCCCATCTTCCACGCTGAGGAGGACTCCACCCGGGCCGCGGCGCACATGCGCGAACGCGGTGTTGGTTGCATCATAACCCTGGGAGGCGACGGCACGAATCGGGCCGTCGCCAAAGAGACCGGCGACGTGCCGATCTTGCCCATCTCGACGGGCACCAATAACGTTTTCCCTTCCATGATAGAAGGCACGGTTGCGGGCATGGCTGCGGGACTGATCAGCCTGGGAGTGGTTCCGATTGACGTTGCCACTGTTCGATCCAACAAATTGGAACTCAACCTCGACGGCGCTGTGAAAGACATCGCATTGGTCGATCTGGCGGTGTCCTACGAACGATTCGTTGGCGCGCGCGCCATATGGAACATGGACACTCTGCACGAGGTTTTCCTGTGCCGAGCCGAGCCGTCGAGCATCGGACTGTCGGCCATCGGAGCCCAGTTGAAACCGATATCGCTGGGTGAAAGCGGCGGGGTGCGCATCACGTTCGGCGATGGCAATGGTTCGGTCATCGCCCCGGTGGCTCCTGGAATGATATTGCCGGTCAAGATCAAGGCGTGGCAGGCCCTGGAGGCCGGAGACACGACCGAAGTCACGTTGAGACCATCAACTATTGCCCTCGACGGTGAACGGACTCTCAGCCTTAAACCCAGGGATCACGCAACTGTCACCCTGTCAGAGGACGGGCCGCTGGTTGTTGACGTGAACAATACTCTGAGGGCCGCCTCGGAGATCGGTTACCTGCGCTCTAGTGGCGCTCTGCTCGAATCCAACTCTCCCGATGGAAAGGACAGCAATGCGATTTGATTCACGGCGTTCCCCAATAATGGCACGAAACGGCATGGTCTCCACCACTCAGCCTCTGGCGGCGATGGCGGGAGTGCGCGTTCTCATGCAGGGTGGCAACGCCGTGGATGCGGCGGTTGCGACTGCCGCGGCGCTGAACGTAGTTGAGCCGTTTTCCACCGGAGTTGGCGGCGATGTGTTCGCGCTTGTGCGGATGGCCCACGACAGCCAGGTCACCGCTCTCAACGCAAGCGGGCGCTCAGC
>JASLRP010000249.1 GCA_030743915.1 SAR202 cluster bacterium
GCTTCCGCCGCGCCCCTTAACCCGGAAGTCCGGAGCGTCCATGTGGATGAGCATGCTGACCGACGGGTCCCGAACGCGAGAAGTTATGGGGCCGCTCTCACCAGTCACGTCGATGGAGCTTGACGTGATGATGGTCGGCAGTCGGGCGTTGTGACGGTGGACGATTATCTGGTACAGCTTCTCCACCGCCCAGGGGGTGTTTTGCTCCTGCCCCAGGTCGTCCAGGATGAGCAGGGGGGTGTTCTTGACCTGCTGGAAAACCCGGTCGAAAGACATGCCGCTTTCGTGATCGAAGGCGTAGCGTCGTAGATCTTCCAAAAGCTCCGGCACGAAGGCGAAGAACACAGGCTGGCCCTTCTGCAACCTCTCCGACGCGATGGCAACAGCCAGGTGGGTCTTGCCCACGCCAGTGTCTCCCAGCAAGGTGAGCCAGCCATCCGGGTCACGAGCATAGGCCTGCGCCGCGTTGAAGGCGGCCTCCAGGCTGGCCCTCTCGTGGGCCGACGGGCTGTTGCCCCGAGTGCTGAAGCTATCGAAGGTCATCTGTTTGAGCATCTGCGGCTCGATGCGCCCCACCTGGTGAGCCGGGCTCTGCAACCGGCTGCGGGTCTCCAGAACTCGGCACAGACCCGGGCTCTGAATCCGGCTGGCGAGGTAGGGGTCCAGGTCGTCAAGCTCAGTGGCTGTGGTGATCACGGTAGGAAGCTCCCCCGCCGTGCGGTGGTTGAATATCTGCTGGAGCTTCTCCTGCGCCCAGGGAGTGGAACTCTGAGCGCCCAGGCCATCGAGAATGAGCAGCGGCGCGGTCAGCACCTGATCGAACAGGTCAGAGTATGTGATGTCGCTGGTGGGCGCGTAGCTGGCCCTCAGATGGTCGAGCAGGTCAGGGACGTGAACGAAGAAGACCGGCCTGCCGTTGTCGATGCACATGTTGGCTATCGCCGCCGCCAGATGGGTCTTTCCTGAGCCGTGAGGCCCTATCAACGCCAGCCATCCCGACGGCTCTTCAGCGTAGGCTTTGGACACGGCGACGGCAGAGCTAAACAGATGCTGGCTCTCAGGGTCCGGCGCCCGGCCCTGGATTTCCAGAGTGTCAAAGGTCAGCCGGGTCAGGTAGCCCAGGTTGCTGTACCTCCTGAGCCTCTCGGAGCGTTCTCCAACCGTTTTAGTCGCCTGGCACTCGCATGCGACCACCTGTCCGAAGTCCGGGTGTCCCACGGGAACGTCAGGGGTCAGCCAGCCCCGACCCTGACAGTTGGGGCAGACCTCTTCAACCTCCACGGGAGTGTCTCCGTCCGTGTTGGCGCCGTTGTCGAACCCTCCGCCGTCCCCGTTGGGAACGCGCTTAGTATCGGACAGCTTTTTTAGAATATCGCCCAGGTTTTCCATGGCCTCTGCCTTCGTGTTCCCATCGTTCCAGTATGCGGGAGATGTATCTCCAGCTTCGTTTGTTAAGTCCCACAGCCTCGCCGATGGCCTCGGCTATCCACTCGACTGGGTATAGCTCCTCGGCCTCTCGCAGTTCGTCGGCGATCATGGGGCTGAGCATTCCGACGTTCTGCTCGTAGAGGGCGAATATGTTGGGGGTGTCCTCTGGTTCCACCCAGGGTTCGGGCACCGGAAGCGAGCCGACAGACGTGACGCCCTGAGCGACCTTCTCCAGCGCCCCTCGGTTGGTCTCGGTGTTGAGAGTAAACAGTTGCTGACGCGTTCCGTTCTCCTCCACCGACGCCACGGCTATCGTGCCACGACGAACGGCCTTCGCCATCCCCTGCTCGATGCGCTGGGCGGCGGAATCTTCACACTGAGCCAGCGAACGGGCCAGAGTCCGGTCGGCCTGAAGCTCGCCCAGCGTGACGAATCTTGGATGTCCCTTCTTGACGTGAAGCATTGCTATGGCCCGCAGGGTGCATTTCAACTCTGCGAGGTCGTCTATCTCCTCCAACAGAGAGTCGAGCAGCGGAGCGGGCACAGGCACGTACCGCACCTTGCGCGGGAAGCCTTCGTATTTTTTGTCTTGATTTCTATTCACGGACGTTCAACCTGCCATGCTGGGCGGAGCCGAAGCATCTGGTTTTTGGGAGCGCGGCGGATGCCTTGCTGACACCAGATTCTTCGTGGCGACTCAGAATGGACATTTCCTTTCCGCCTAACCCGGCGCATACTCATACGAGCGCGAAGGGCTGCCCTCCAGCGTCTCGAAGCGCACAACGTCGTTGCGGAAGTAAAGCGGTACAGTGCCCACAGGCCCATTTCTGTGCTTGGCGACGATGATCTCGGCGACGTTCTCCGGGTAGGGTTCGGTGGCCGATTTCGCCTCCCACTCCTCCCTGGTGGTATAAACGTCCTCACGGTAGATGAAAGAGACCACATCGGCGTCCTGCTCGATGCTTCCGCTCTCCCGCAGGTCCGAGAGCATGGGGCGATGATTTGGCCTCTGCTCCGCTGCCCTGCTCAACTGAGCGCAGGCCAGGACGGGTATGTCCAGTTCGCGGGCCAGTCCTTTCAGAGATCGAGAAACCTCGCCCAGGGCCACCGCTCGATTGTCATTGTGCCCGGTGTCGATAAGCTGGAGGTAGTCGATTATCAGCAAGTCCAGCCCGCGCTCGGCTTGCAATCGGCGGGATTTGCCTCGAAGTTCCATGATGTTCTGAAAGGGCGTTTCGTCGATATATAACGGCAAGTCAGACAGTGAGCCGATGGCGTCCAGCACCCGGGTTTCCTCATCCTCTCTCAGGAGATTCATCCGAAGTCGGTGGCTATCCACGTTGGACTCTGAGGACACTAATCGCATCGCAATTTGCTCGCCGCTCATCTCCAGGCTGTAAACCCCGACAACAAAGCCCTGAGTGGCGGCATGTTGGGCCATGTTCAAGGCCAACGTGCTTTTGCCCAGGCTTGGCCTGGCGGCGAGGATAACCAGGTCTGACCGCTGAAGACCTCCGCCCAGAAGTTCATCCATCTGGGAGAAGCCAGTGATGACTGGGGAAAGGTTGTTGTTGTCGGTGGCGAGAGCGCCGCTCTCCTCCATGTAGATGTCGAGGAAGTGGCGGATGTGGGCGAAGTCGCGAGAGCTGCGCCCAGAACGCACGCCGTAGAGCAGTTCTTCCGCTTTGGACAGCGAGGCGTCGGCGTCAGAGCCGCCCTCGTATCCAATTTCAGATATGCGCTCGCCGGCCCGAATAATCTGACGCATGATGGACGTGCGGTGGACAATCTGAGCGTACTGCTCAATATGCACCGACGTGGGAACGTTGGACACCAGATGCGCCAGGTATGGAACGCCACCCACGCCCTCCAGATGGTCGTCATGAAGCGTGAGTTCGTGGGCAACTGTAACCTGGTTTATTGCCTCGCCTCGTTCAAACAGCGACAG
>JASLRP010000250.1 GCA_030743915.1 SAR202 cluster bacterium
AACTCAATCCCCCCGTGGAGGTTCCGCCCGGACGCATTGTCACCTATTTGCAAGACCCGGACGGCAACTGGATCGAACTGCTGGATTTCGGCGAGTAGCCCTGTGGGTCCAGATCAACCGATCAACTGATTAGGGTTGCCCTTCACCAGAGGCGAAACCTCTGACGGCTCCATTCCCGCGCCCAACAGGGCGGCGATGGCCATTCGCATGCCCTCGGCGGCGGGAGGGTTCATCCACTGGCCAAAATCGGTGGTGACGACGCATCGTTCCGTCCCCAGCTCTCGCAGGGTTACCACAAGCTCTGGGACGCTCAATCTGGCCTTGTCTGGCATACACGACAGGAATGTGTGTTCGATGAACGCTCCCAGAGAAGCCATCTCTCGTTGTTCGTCCATCGTGGCGATGCCTCCCGGATGCGTCGCGATCATTCGGGTGACGCCTTTGGCCATTGCCTCCCGGAGAAGCGTGATAGCTTCGGCAGGGGAAACATGACCGGTGGCCAGGACCATTTCGTGTTCCTTGATAATATCCAGGATGTCGCCAACCTCGGACTTCAGTCGCCCGGCGTCGTCGGTGATCGTGATACCCGGCCCGCCTCCGGCTCGAGACATCCAGGCGTGAGCGTCGAAGGTCGGCATCCACACGACCCTGGCCCCCAGATTCGCTGAGACCTCGACGGCGCGGGCATTCAGTCCACCGACCGAGCGGTTCAGAGCGATCGCGCCCGCGACGTTCAAACCTGGGTACATCTGGTTCAGGACGTAGGCCAACGGAGTCGTCGGGTACTCGTGGGACTTGAGGACGAAGCCTGCCAACTCCGCTTCGTAAGCGTATCGTGCGGTCTCCAGAGCGTCCAATCTTCGTTCGGCGCCCGAGTCAGGGCTGGCGTGAACGTGCAGGTCGAACGAGCCTTTGAGGATTTCTTCAATCTGAGGGTTCATGGGCGACTCTCCCGGTGTCTGGCGGCATTGTGGAGCGTTACCGAGGCTAGCACAGAGGGTCAGAACCGGCAACGCAATCGGGGCGACTCGTTGGCTTGTTCATGTACAATACACGGACTGCATCACGGAAACACAAGCGAAACTGTTACCGCATAAATCAATCGACGGGGGACAGAAATGCTCAAGAAGCTTGGGCGGTTGACTGAGATCAAAGATGATCAGGATGATAGGGAAGTCCCGGCCGGCCAATTCGTGACTGAAAAATTCCCTGTCCTGACCTTCGGGCCAACGCCGAAGATCGACCTTGCGACCTGGGAGTTTAATATAACCGGCCTGGTTGACCAGGATGTGACACTGGATTGGGAGGATTTCAACTCCCTGCCGCAAGTGAAGCTTGACGCTGAGTTTCACTGCGTAACCCAGTGGAGCAAACTCCAGAACACCTGGGAGGGCGTGCTATTCACCGACGTGATGAAGCTGGTCACCGTCAAGCCCGAAGCCACTCACGTCATGGCCGATTGCTTTGGCGGGTACTCGACAAATGTCGCCCTGGACGTGCTGATGGATGACGACGTGCTGTTTGCCTTCAAGCACGATGGTGAAACGCTTGCCACTGAACACGGTGGCCCTCTGCGACTGGTGGTGCCAAAGCGATATGGATGGAAGAGCGCCAAGTGGGTAAAAGGCATCGAGTTTATGCCCGAGGACATGCCCGGATTCTGGGAGGTCAGAGGCTATCACATGAACGGCGACCCGTGGAAAGAAGAACGATTCTGGGACCGCCTCAGCTAGCAGATGGCTGGACGCAACGCTGTGCAAAACCAGAGAGGCCCTCTCGATCGAGAGGGCCTCTGAGTTCAAAAGGCGCGTGAATTGGAACCTGCGTTATCAGGACAGCGTGACTACGCCACCCTCTTTTTCGCGGCGGCTGCGGCCAGTGAAGCCACCAGCTTGTTTGGTTCCTCAATGTCCTGCATGTGACCGCACTGCAGGCATTCGTTGTAGCTGCCGTACATGTCTCTGTTTGAGTGCATGTCGCCTTTGCATCTGGGGCATGCTTTGAGTTTTAACATTGTTGTGACCTCCACTAGATCTGACCTTCTCCCCGCCGAGTTTGATCTTTTTTGTCTGTTGATACTACGTATGATGCTGAATGGCGGTTTGGGGATTCTCTGATTTACGATATGAAATTGGATGAGTTGTTAATGTAATAAACCTTGACATGGAGCGTATCAATGATTACGATTATTATCGGACCCTCCACAATCTAAGTAATAAACGATGGGAACCTCTGGTGAAACATCGTTTCCGAAGGTTGCGGGCGCACTCAGGCAGGTCCCTCCGCTCGGTGAATACAACGTATAACCAGGTGTTAAGGTTAGGTCAGTCTTTAACTGACAATAATCGGCAGCCTGTCAATCGTCGGAAGCCGAACGATACAATCAGCCCATTAGGAGCTATTGCAGAGAATGGAAGGCATATACGTCATAAGCGTCGCGGCTCGCATACTTGAGATGCACCCACAGACGTTGCGCAAGTATGAGCGGGTGGGCTTTGTTTCCCCGTCTCGAACTGGCGGCAAGTTGAGATTGTACTCTGAAGAGGACATCATAAAGCTGAGGCTGATAAAGCATCTGACCGCAGAAATGGGATTGAACATTGCGGGAGTGGAGCTTGCGCTCAAGTTGTTCAATCAGATGATCAAAATGAAAACACAACTGAACAGGCTTCAAGGTCCCGCTCTCAGAAAATCTCTGGACCAGAGCCTTGATGAAATGTTCGCCCTGCTGCATGCGCAGTAGTCAATGAAACGTCGATTGGAGGAACGTCCTAGATGACGGAAGAGCAAAATCCCGAAGACCTCTCATCGCTTGAGGAACAGATGGACGAGGAACCGGACGAGCTTGAACAATTGCAGGCTCAACTGGAAGAGGCCCTGAGGGAGAAGGAACAATACAAGAATATGGCCCAACGCGCCCAGGCGGACCTTGTGAACTACCGTCGGCGGGCCGCCCAGGAACTCTCCGATGCCAGGGAGAACGCGAACGCACAGCTATTGCTGAAACTGATCACGGTTGCCGATGACTTCAACCGAGCATTTGACACAATCCCCGAGGACGCTATTTCCCCAGCCTGGTACGAGGGCCTTCAACTGGTCCATCGAAGCCTCAAGCATCAGATGGAGTCCGAGGGATTGACCAGGATCGAAACCGCTATTGGCCAGCCCTTTGACGTGCATGAACACGAAGCGGTATTCTTCGAACCAGACCCGGACAACGAAGAAGGTTCCGTGGTCCGAGTCATAAGAGACGGGTACAAACTCCACCAGCGGGTGCTGCGCGCCGCACAGGTCAGCGTGTCAAAAGCAGTGGAGCCGGAGCCAGAGGCTCAACAAGACAATGATAATCAGGAGGCCCAATAGATGCCCAGCATACTAGGCATAGACCTCGGCACAACCAATTCGTGCATGGCCATCATCGAAGGCGGCGAGCCCAGGGTTGTGGAAAACTCCGAGGGCGGACGCACGACGCCATCTGTGGTGGCCGTCAATCCTCGAACCAACGAACGGTACGTTGGCACCACCGCCAAACGCCAGGCGGTCACCAACCCGGAAAACACCGTTTTCTCGGTGAAACGCTTCATGGGGCGTCGGTTCGATGACGGCAACGTTCAAAAAGACGTCGGCGTCGTCCCATTCAAGCTGACCGCCCATTCCAATGGCGACGCCTATGTTGCGATGGGCGGCAATGACCACGCCCCGCCCGAGATATCGGCAATGGTGCTTCAAAAGATGAAGCAGGACGCCGAGGCGAAGCTGGGCGAGACGATTACTCAGGCAGTCATTACCGTCCCTGCGTACTTCAATGACAGCCAGCGCAACGCCACCAAAGACGCCGGGCGCATCGCCGGTCTGGAAGTCTTGCGCATCATCAATGAGCCGACCGCTGCTTCGCTGGCGTATGGCCTGGACAAGAAGACCGAAGAAACGATTGCCGTATATGACCTCGGCGGCGGCACCTTTGACATCACCGTTCTGCAAATAGGCGAAGGTGTCTTTGAGGTGATGGCCACCAACGGCGACACCCACCTGGGCGGAGACGACTTCGACCAGCGCATCATCGGATGGATAGCTGACGAGTTCCAGAAGGAACAGGGTATCGACCTCAAGCAGGACCGGATGGCCCTCCAGCGTCTTCGGGAATCCGCCGAGCGAGCCAAGATTGAACTCTCCACCCTGATGCAGACTGAGATCAATCTGCCCTTTATCACCGCCGACGCCTCCGGGCCGAAGCATCTGGTGATGACCATGACTCGCTCCACGCTTGAACAGCTTGTTGGAGAACTGGTCCAGCAGACGGTTGAGCCGTGCCGTCAGGCAATGAAAGACGCAGGCGTCACCGCTGATCAGATCAATGAGGTTATTTTGGTGGGGGGCATGACTCGCATGCCTGCCGTGCAGGAAGCGGTCGTTAATCTGTTCGGCAAGGAACCGCATCAGGGCGTGAACCCTGACGAGGTCGTGGCCATCGGAGCCGCGATCCAGGCCGGCGTGCTTCAGGGCGAAGTGCAGGACATTCTGCTTCTGGACGTCACGCCATTGACTCTGGGCATCGAAACCCTCGGCGGAGTGTCCACAGGGCTGATCACGCGCAACACCACCATCCCAACTTCCAAGAGCGAGACTTTCACCACAGCGGCCGATGGCCAGGGCAGCGTTGAAGTTCACGTGGTCCAGGGCGAACGGGCGATGGTGGCGGAGAACAAGTCCATTGGACGATTCGTCCTCGACGGCCTGCTCCCTGCGCCCAGGGGCGTGCCACAGATCGAGGTCACATTCGATATAGACGCCAACGGCATCCTGAACGTGTCCGCCAAGGACCAGGGCACCGGCAAAGAGCAGCGCATCACCATCACCGCCAGTTCGGGACTGGCAAATGACGAGATTGAACGAATGGTGAATGACGCCGAGCAGTTCGCCGAGGAGGACGAGCGCAAACGCGAGGAGGTCCAGACTCGCAACGTGGCCGAGAATACCGCCTACAATGCCGAGAAGATGATCAAAGACAACGCTGAAGCCATCCCTGATGATCTCAAGACCGAAGTCGAGGGCAAAGTGGCGGCGGTGCGATCGGCTCTCCAGGGAGAGGACACTTCTCTCATCGAATCAGCGGTGTTGGAACTTCAGGAAACTATCCAGAAGGTTGGCGAGTTGGTGTACAGTCAGGCCGCCGGGCCTCTCCCTCCTGAGGACGGCCAGGCCCCGCCTCCCGAGGACGGCAGCGCAGAGGAGCCTCCCGAGGACGCCGTCGAGGGCGAATTCCGAGAGGTATAGGCCACCAGATTCAGTCAATTGAAATTGAGAAGGGACGGTGTTAGAGCCGTCCCTTCGCATTATGGGAACAACGAAGCGCCGCTGATCATTCAGTGGATCCCGATTTTGAGTTCGTGTCGTCAGGAAGGGTCGCAAAATGACTACCGACCAACGAGATTTCTGGAACGAGGTATGGTCTGAGTCCGTTGACGCCCATCCAGAGCCAGACCAACTGTTGATTGAAAAGACGCAGAATCTGAAACCAGGCAAGGCGTTGGATATCGGCTGCGGTGTTGGGGGGAACGTTGTCTGGCTGGCGAGTCAGGGCTGGAACGCGACCGGCATCGACTTCTCTGACGCCGCGATCAAGCATGGCCGCTCCCTGGCTGCGAAAATGGGAGTCGAGGCCGAGTTTCTGCTCGCAGACGCGGCCAATGACAAGATACACGGTGAGTATGATCTCATTACCATGTTCTACCTGCACCTGCCATCGGATGACCGGGCCAGGATGTTGGCCGAAGCATCCAAGTCACTGGCCGCAGGGGGCACGTTGTTGTTCGTTGGTCACGATGAGTCGGGCGCAACGCCGGAGTCATCAGAGGACCGTGTGGCAAGGTGGACCAACCCACAGGAGGTCGCCGCTGAAATCCAGGGCCTCGTCATTGAGGAAGCTACGGTGTTGGATGAAAACACGGGAGGCAGTCACGGCTCTCATATGCAAGGTGGACACCTTCACAACAGGGCCACTGAGCATGACGAGCATCAACACCAAGCGGGTCACACGCGCACAACACTGGTCCGAGCAGTTAAGCAGTAGCCCTGCCCCGCGAAGAGGTTTAACCGGCGACGGCCTTCGCCCGATTCTTACGAGGTTTTGGCTGTTTTTCGGGCATTTCTGACGCCCAGGAGAAAGAGCGAATTACCCAGTCTTCCAGTTTGTCAGGTTCCTCCTGCCACGCGCTGGGAATCGTTATGTACTCTCGCATCGGCCTGCCACGCATCGGCTCGAACTGCGCCGCGCCCTCGTGTTTCAAAAGCTCATCCCTCGCTTCTTCCGGCAGTCTGACAGCGACGTCGTCACCCAGAAGGCAGAAGAACATGTTGCCGTTAACAAACGCGGCCAGATTGCCAAACATCGGCCTCACGGAAACTCTCGGATCGTCAGGCACAACAGTCATGAAAAATGACTTGGAGTTAGCGTCAGCTTTGGGCATCGCATATGTCATGGGTTGCCTCTTTGCTCGATGGTGAAGGTTGGAGATAAGCAATGCTGACAACTTTTTCTCACATTTTGGGTTTTCTCGCTAGGTGAAATTACCATAGTTTCGGGACAATTCCGAGACTTTATCAAGACTTTGACGGTTTTTCAACCTGCTGTTAATCTACTGTGACAATGTTTCAGCTCGGCTTGCGAGCGGAGGGACGATGACCCAGAGAATCTATCA
>JASLRP010000251.1 GCA_030743915.1 SAR202 cluster bacterium
ACGATGTGATCGAGTACCAGGGCACATCAGGCAGAGACTAGGAGCCTACTCAGAAATCAAAAATACCGAGGACTGAACGAAATCCGTGTTTCCTCACAACAACCCAAGGCGTTCGGCATCGCTGATGGTCCACTGAGTCGCTCTCAAAACGCTGCGGAGCGTTTGCCTCACCAGTGTATCGCTTCCACGGTGATAGTGTATTACGACTAACCGCTGGCTTGGGTGAGTATAGATGCGGCCACCGCTTCTGGTCTGCCTTTCAAGGGTGAATCCGTCACGTTCCAAAGCTCGAATCAGCTCACGCACCGGCGTGTTTCGCAGGCGATGAACCAGTTGGCCCAGGTCGTTCACAACGTCGCCGTTACAACATCCGAGCTTGATATGATCCTGATTTCCTCTTCAGCTTCCTCCGGTAAAGGCCACCCTTTTTCGGACAATACGTCGAGGTATGCCTGTGTCGCCTCGCTCAGAGCCTCTAACGCCTGATCCTTGGTGTGTCCCCATGTGGCGCAACCCGGTAGAGACGGCACTTCGGCTCCCCATCTGCCATCTTCGTCCTGTTCAAGCTCAACCCTAAATACATAGGTTTTCATATTGTTGCTCCATTGAAAAGACACAAAACACGAAAAGATCTAATCTGTTGGCGGCAGATACCGGCGCCGCGCTTTAATCATAACACTGCGCCATACCATTGGAATTAACTGCATTAACTAAATGAGCGCTGTCACTCCTCACTCACAGCCAGCGACTCCAGAAGTTCTTCTGCCCAGTCGCGAAGAGCATCGTACAGATCGGCCCCACAACGGGGACATTCCAGATCGCCGACGCGGTATCTCATGCTGCAACCTGGGCACGGATTGATGCGGTCAAGACTGTCCAAGACCTTCTGAATTTCTTGCTTTGACGCCATGAATTCGGACCTAACCCAGGCTCTCGTAGATGCTGAAAACTTCGTCCGAATAGGGCATACCCGTCAACGCACCTCGTCCTCGCAGCTTCAAACCCGCCGTCACCGAACCCAACCGGGCCGCGTTCTGGATGGCCATGCCGTTGAGAATCCCGTGCAGAAATCCGCCGTTGAATGCGTCGCCTGCTGCTGTCGTGTCTATCGGACCATCAGGCCTGTATGCTGGGATTTCAAAAACCCTGTCCCTCACTCCCACAACTGCGCCATCTTCGCCCCTGGTCACCGCGACGATTGGAACTCCTAGCTCTGTAAAATGCGCCACGACCTCGTGGGGATCGTCGGTCCCCAGCAACATCTGGGAGTCTGCCGGAGCGTTGGGCAGGAAGTAGTCAACATACGGAATCACTTCCTCCATCGCCGAGCGCGCTTCCTCGTGACTCCAGAGTTGATGCCGGTAGTTGGGATCGTAAGAAACGGCGATGCCTTTCTCTTTGGCGATCTGAGCAGCCTTCAAAACCGTCTCTCTGGCGGTGGATGAAATGGCCTGCGTGATGCCGCTAAGATGCTGGATTCTCGCTCCGCCGATGTAATCCGAGTCCAGATCGTCGGGCTCTATCGTGCTGGGCGCGCTGCCCTTTCGGTAATAGACAAACTCCCGGTCGCCCCCGGGAAGCAGCGCCACAAAGTGGACGGCGTTGAACCCCTCGACCGTCCTGACGTGGCTCGTGTCGATACCCTCTCCCTCCCACGTCTGGAGCAGGTAGCCTGCAAAGGGATCGTCTCCCAGCCTCGTGACATAACCTGTGCTGGTCCCCAGCCTCTGAGCCGCCACCAGAATATTGAAACTGTCCCCTGCCAACGAGCGAGTGAAGGTGTCAGCTTCCTCAATCGGCTCCTCGGAAAACAGCTCAATCATGCACTCGCCAATACTCAAAATATCCGGCATTTTTATGTAGAGTCTCCAGTGGATTGAGGAGTTTATTCTGCCAAACGGAGCGAAATAACCTGACTAGCCAGTGGGAATCGAGGTCCCTTCGGTGGTCATCCGCATTGTGTAGATCGACGAGCGGGCCGTGAACAGCATTGTTCGATGGTCAGACCCGCCAAAGGCAACGTTGGCCGGAATCTCAGGTAGTCGGACGATCCCCATATGCGAGCCGTCCGAGTCGAAAACCCAGCACCCTCCAGGCCCGGTGCAATAGACCCTCCCCTCGACATCCACCTTCATTCCGTCAGGGACGCCATCCGGTTCATCCGAGGACATATCAGCCCACATCCGGCCGTTGGATACCGTGCCGTCCTCGGCAACATCGTACGCCTGAATATGCTTGCTCTCCCTCGTGTTGGCGACATATAGAACGCTCTCGTCAGGAGAAAAAGCAAGACCGTTGGGATACTCGAAGTCTTCGATGGCGACGAAATGGCTGCCATCAGGACGCACCGCATGAACTCCGCCGAAGTCGATCTCCCGGTCTTCCGGCGCGATTCGACCGTTGGGATTTGTGAAATAGACCGTGCCGTCGGATCGCCCCACAACATCGTTGGGCCTGTTCAGTTTCTTGCCTTCCCACTGGTCAACAAACACGGAGATGGACCCGTCGTCCTCTCTCCGAGTCAGCCGCCGGTTGTCGCCCTCGCACATGATGAGGCGGCCCTGAAGGTCGAACGTAAGGCCATTGGAGCCGCCGCTATTGTCGCGCTCAACCTGTGGCTCTCCGCCCGGCGCAATCCTGAATATCAGGCTCCGCCGAATGTCCACAAACAGCCAGTATCCATCAGGGTGCCACAACGGACCTTCGGTGAAAACGAAGTCCGTCGCCAGTCGCTGAACATCGTCGCTTTCCAGGACTTCAGATAATCTTTCCGCCATGTCACCCCTCCTGAGTTCGACAGGGCTTATTTTCGAACGTATTTCACAAGCTTGCGGCCCTGCTGGCCTTCTACAGGCTGAACAAAGTAGATGCCTCCCTCGGAGTCGCCGGAAACGCCGTGACAGGAGCGAAACTCCATACCGCCCCATCGCTCGATGGTCTCGCCTTCCATCGTCAGAATGCTGAACATCCCGCCGTTGTGTTCAGCGACGTAGGCGATGTCGTCCCTGTCGATATACACCACCGCAGGCCCGATCATCTCCGATGGCCATTGCGAGATAAAATCGCCGTCCTGGCTGAACACTTGGACCCTGTTATTCTCGCGGTCAGCAATTAGCACTTGCCCCTTGGAATCCACCCATGCTCCGTGAGGAAGCGTGAACTCGCCCGGCCCGGCGCCGGGACTGCCCCAGGATTTCTGGTGCTTGCCTTCTGGCGAAAACCTGTGGACTTCGCAGTTGGCGTAACCATCGGCCACAAAGATGTCGCCATTGGCTGCGACCGCGATGCCGGCAGGCAGATTGAACGGCCCCCCGGCGTGGGTCACGGCGCCGTAGCCATTGGAACTGATCACCGAATTGTCGGCCCCGGTGTCCGAGCGGTAGCCTTTCTCGCCGATGGTCATCAGCAGGTCGCCGTCAGTGGTGTATTTGTAAACCTGTCCGGCATTCCGATCGACAATCCAGATATTGTCGTCAGCGTCGGCGTAGATTGCATGGGGAAAGGCGAAATCGGTTTCGCCCCAATCAGACAGGTAGTTGCCGTCCT
>JASLRP010000252.1 GCA_030743915.1 SAR202 cluster bacterium
GTGATCTGGCCGCCCTCGAAGGCCGGGCCGGCCGGACAGGACGCTGTCATGAGCCTGTGGCGGTTGCCGATGACAACCTCGGTGTTGGTCCCGACATCCACCAGCATCACGACGTCTTCCTGTTCATCCATTCCGATGGCCAGAAGGTCTGCCGCTACGTCAGCGCCGACATGGCAGCCGATGAGCGGCCCGCCGTAAACGTGGGCGTTGGGGAACACCCGCAGACCGAACTCGCGGGCAGTTGTGCTTATGGCGGTTGTCTGTCTCGCGCCGTCCTGCATCTCGGATTCTGTCGTTGACATGTAGGGCTTTTCGCCGATGGGCTGAACATCGAGGCCGAACACGATGTCCCGCATGGTGGAGTTGCCCACGATGACAACCTCGTAGATGTTGCGCCGATGGAATTTGAGTCGCCGGGCCATGTCTCCGATTTCAAAATTGAGGGACGAGAGCATCACCTGCCGAAGCTCGCCCCGGTACGGGCCGCCGTCATAGGAGATGCGGTGCATAATGTCGCTTCCACCGAACCGCTGAGGGTTCTCGAATGACGCGGTGTGAAGAACTTCGCCAGACTCCAAGTCCACCAAATTCATCACCACAGTCGTGGTTCCGCAATCGACAGCGAGCCCGTATATCTTGCCCCTGTAAGAATCGACCCGGCTGCCGTTGATTACAACGTCGTCGCCCAGCTTTCTAACATTAGGGTCGAAGGACACTTCGCGGCGGACTGCGTCGGTCAGGATTCGGGGTTGGCGGCGCAGGACCTGGAACTCAATGTCGGCGTCGGGGTCAACCACCCGCGCCTGGCAAGCAAGGCGGTAGTTGTCTCTGAGGAAACGCTCGGCGTCGGTAGGCGGCGTCACGGCGTCGGCGCCTCGGCGAAGCTCGACGATGCACTCGTGACACTCGCCGGTGCGAGCGCACGAGGTCGGCACTCGCTGGTTGAGGGCGTCGGCGTAGTCGAATATCGACTGTCCGGCGGCGAGTTCCAGTTGTCCGTCAGGGTGGTGAAGGGGAGACATGAGCGTATTCTATCTCAGGCGCTACCCGCTGGTCGAGGACTCCAGCACCCGTTTCAGGTTGTGATGGTCTGTTTCGATCTGTTTCTGGGCCATTCGTCGGACGAGGGGGCCTGCCATGCTCATGAGACTGCCCAGGTCTGCTTCCGTGACAACGTGGAGCTTGGTTCCTTCGGCAGTCTCATCGACGGTGTACACCATGTTGACAGGGAAAGGACCGTCGGTGCTGTTGACTGCGTAGCGCACTCCAGGCTGGTAGTCGGTAACCTCGAATTCGTGGGTGAATCTTCTTCCCATCGCCTGGCTGACAACTCGACAGGTTGACCCTGTCCCGATAGGGCCATCGGATGTCTGGATCGCCTCGACGGTGTTCTCCGTCCATCGGACGGTGTTCTCAACCTGGGTGACATAATCCAGCACTTCGGCGATGGGCCGGTCAATGGTTATGGATGTTTCAACTTTCAATATGGGTCTCCTCGGCAATGGGCGCAATTCCTATTTCATACTAGCAGTTTGGTTTTCAGCGGACGGCATTTCATGTTAGGGTTTGTCGAATCAGCCGTTAAAGGTCGTTTTTAGATTAAATAGCAGGTTTTGATGAGTAACCCGTTCACATCTGCATCGAGAATGATCGAGCGAATAGGGATTGTCGAATCTGATTCGTCCGACGAACGAGTCCGCAAGACAGTGCTCGTGGCTTTCGCAATTCTGGTGGGCAGCGCCGCTGTGGTTTGGGGTGTGATCTATGTGTTGTTCGACGAGCCACTGGCTGGCTCTATACCTCTGATGTACGCGGTAGGATCATTCTCGAGTGTTGCCGTTTTCGGGTTCACGAAACGATTTCCCTGGTTTCGGCGCACTCAGCTTCTCTTAATCTTGCTTCTGCCTTTCGCTTTGATGGAGGTGTTGGGCGGGTTTGTCCTGGGGAGCGGAGTGATTACCTGGGCGTTGCTTTGCCCTCTGGGCGCGTTGATGTTCGCTGAGCGAAAGCAGGCAGTCTGGTGGCTGCTGACCTACGGCCTTCTTCTTCTGGTCAGCGGCGTGTTGGAGTTTTCTGCGGACGATGAAAATCACCTGCCGACCGCAGTGATTAACGCCTTTTTTGTGATGAACGTTCTGGGGCCCTCGCTGGTGGCGTTCTTCATGCTCCAGTATTTCTCGAACCAGAAGGATTCAGCGATGGCCTTGCTGAGCGATGAACAGGCGAAGTCAGAGAGCCTCCTTTTGAATGTCCTGCCCGCAGAGATCGCCGAGGAACTGAAGACCAGTGACCGCACAATCGCCCAGCACCATGACGCCGTGAGCGTCCTGTTCGCCGACGTCGTTGGCTCGACCTCGCTGACTGTTGAGTATGAGCCGACGAGAATGGTGGAGATGCTCAACGTGGTGTTCTCCTATTTTGACACGCTGACCGATAAGTATGGTCTTGAGAAGATCAGGACCATCGGCGACAACTATATGGTGGCCTCGGGCGTGCCCAAATCACGAGACGATCACGCCGTCGCCCTGGCGAATATGGCGCTGGATATGAACGCCTATGTCACCCAAAACCCCGCTGGCGCCACACCCTTGAAGTTCCGTATCGGCATGAACACCGGCTCTGTGGTGGCGGGCGTCATCGGCCAGCAAAAGTTCCACTATGACATCTGGGGAGACTCGGTTAACACAGCCAGTCGCATGGAATCTCATGGGGAGCCAGGCAAGATTCAGATCACCCGAGAGATGTACGAGGCGCTGGGCAATGGCTTCGTGTGCGTTCCGAGAGGAGTTGTGGACATCAAAGGCAAGGGCGAGATGGAGACGTGGTGGCTGGAAGGCCGCATCTCGGGAAACTCAGGATAGCACGCGCACGATCACCCGAAATCGGCGCATGGAACACGTCGCCCGAAGCTCGCTGAATGACACGACCTCCCCACTCTCGAATCGCTGACCCCCTTCGAACTCCAAACCATCGTCTGGAAATCCAGGACGATAGATTTGTCCCAGCGGCTGATCTTCCTCGTCGAACAGGTACCATGTTGTGGTGGGCAGGCAGGTCCCCTCTTGGTTGCTCATCTCTTGAATGTCCTATTTCCCGTTCTTGATGAAATCAGCAATGCGTTCGCCGATCACCATAGCGGTGACGTTGGTGTTCGCGCGGATGCAATCGGGCATGATGGACGCATCGGCCACTCGAAGTCCTTCAACGCCCCGCACCTTGCCAAATTGGTCAACAACCGCCATATCGTCTGAATCTGGGCCCATCTTGCATGTGCCTGAAATATGGTGGCTGGTTCGCACGTTGCGCAGCAACCATGCGTCCAGAGCGTCGTCCGATTCCAGGTCCGTCTGGTTGGGATCCATTGGGCCTTTGATAATGTCGGCCATCCCTGCCTGTTCAGAGATGTCGATGCAAATCCGCACCGACTCTCGCATGCGAGCCCTGTCCCAGTCCGTCACCAGGTAGTTGTAGTCAAGGTACGGCTGAACTCGGGGATCAGAATCCAAGAGGCCCATCTCTCCTGCGCCCTCGGCCAGGTAAAGGCAGGCTACCATTCCGTATCCGAAGGGCTCGGGCGCGCTTTCTGCGTAATACAATGATTTTTGGCCGTGGGCGAAGGGGTGAATGAGCATGTCGTTTCGCTTGTCGGAACCAGTGGCTGTGTACCGCAGCAGCACCTGAATTCCGTGAGCCTCCAGTTTCTGTTTTGACGGCTCTCTGGTCTCGAACATCACCGGCGCCTGGGGATGGTCTCGAAGGTTCATGCCGACTCCTGGCGAGTCGTAGACGAGAGGCGCCTCGAAATTGGCAAGATGATCGGCAGGTCCAACACCAGACAGCAACAGAAGATGTGGAGACCCGATGGCGCCTGCCGCCAAAATGATTTCTTCCCCTTCAACGCTGAAAGTCCCGCCACCGGAAACGCCCTGTATTCCGACGGCCCGGTTGCCGTCGAACAGCACCATGTGGGCCTGGGAGTTTGACTGGATGGCCAGGTTGAGCCTGTCTCTGGTGGGAGCGAGATAGCTGATCGCCGTGCTCCAGCGCACGCGGTCCACGGTGTTGAAGGGCGTGGGGCCGACTCCTGTGGAGTCGGGGTCATTGTGATCTGGCGAGTCGGCGTACCCAAGAGATCGGCAGGCGTCGTGCCACGCTTGTTGATCGGCCGTCCACCTCTCGGGAGGGTCGCGACGCACGATGATCGGGCCGTCAGACCCGTGGAAGTCGCCTCGGAAGTCGTGATCGCCTTCCAAACGTCGATGGAAGGGCATGAGTTCCTGCTGGCTCCACTGGTCGTTGCCCCAGCTTGCCCAGTCATCGAAGTCCTCCGGCGCGCCTCTCAGGAAGATCTGAGCATTGACCGCGCTGGAACCTCCGGTCACCTGGCCGCGAGGCACGATCATCGACCTGCCGTCGGTGGCCCGCGCCACGAAGTGCGACCTTGTGGGACTGGAAAGCCGATCTCTGGCCGTGGCGACTTCTCCGTAGCCCCACTTCACGTCATCGGGAAGGGTTTCGATGTTGGTGTGGTCCGGCCCGGTCTCTAACAACAACACGCTGTGATGCGGGTCCTCAGAGAGTCGGGCCGCCAGTATCGCTCCGGCAGAACCTGCCCCAACGATGATGGTGTCGTACTTCAATGTTCCCTCATTTCTACGCTGGATCGGGGCCAGCGCAGCTTAATTGGCCAAAAACGCCCTGACAACCGCCTCGAACTCGGCGGGTTTGTCCATAGGCACCGAGTGGCCTGCTCCGGGGATGGTCGCCAGTTGGCTGTTGGGGATGGCATCGGCCATAGCCTGGGCCTCGTCAGCGGACAGAACGTCACTCTCGCCGCCTCGGACGATCAAGGTGGGGCATTGGATGAGGCCGATGTCTTCGGATAGATCGTCAGGGTTCCAGCGTCGGGGAGCGTCGGGGCTGTATTTGAGGGTCAAGCGCCCGCTGGACAACTGGTAGGCATTGTGCTCCATCCGGTGGCGAATCATCTCGTCGGACGCAAAGGGATAGGTGTCACGGGCGTCCTCGACCATCTCATCAAGTGACGCAAACTCTCGCTGTACGTTGACCAGGCGGTCTCTGACCTTCGGATCGTACAGTGAATTCAGCGAAGCAGGAACATCGACAGAGACCAATTTGTCCACGAACTCCGGATGCTTGACAGTGAACGCCAGAGCGTTGTGAGCCCCCATAGAAAGGCCGACCAGCGTGAAACGATTGATGCCGAGATGCCGGGCCAGCGCCAATACGTCATTTGCGAATAAGTCACTCGTGTAAAACGGGGGGTCGGGCCAGTCGGTGTCCCCGTGGCCGCGTTGGTCCATCGCGAGTATCCGGTATTCGTCCTGGAGGGCGTTCGCGAACACATCCCAACTGCGGGCGTGGCTCTGGAGACCGTGAAGCATAATAATCGGAGGACTGTTCTCAGCGCCCCAATCCAGGTAACTGAAGTTGAGGCCGTTCAGTTCGGCTGTCTTCCGCTGGGACCCAATGCCTTTCATTGTCATGCCTTGCGTTCTTCTCTTCCGACGCTGTTTTAGAGGGTTTCAGGATGTGTGGTCAATCCACCATATCGAATCTCTCGGACTCAGCGGGTTGAGCCCACAGATCGTCTGCTCCTGCCATTGCCTGAGCCCGGGCTGGGCTGGCGCGCCAGTCGTCGTAGATTTCGCTGCTGTCCCACGTCACCAGAGTGGTTATCTTGGCGGGATCGTTACGGGAGATCATTGTCTGGCGGGCGCCGTAACCGGGATGTCCACTCTGAGCCAGTCCGTTTCCATCCAGCAATCTTCGGGCTTCGTCAATTCTGTCCGGTTTGGCCCAGTGATGAGTTAGGACACCTATCATGTTGTCTCCTGAGACTTCTGTTTGAAATCGCTTTTTAGCCTGTTTTGAATAACATAACTCAAAACTTCACTTTCGCACCATTCTAGCGGCTCATATGTGGCAAAATATATAGAGGACATGGGTGTATGGGTGGCAACGATGTTGTAGCCGGACCCATCGCCCCCTTAGCGAAATCGGGGACTGCACTAAGGTTGGCTGTCGGTTAGTTGAATGCAGCGGAGTGGTAGCTGGTCGGTCGTCTTCGGCGATATCATACGAGCGCTTGGGTTTCGGTAGATCGCGCAAAGTCCAGTTATAACTAAGGCACAGGAATTCCAGAACGTCCATTGATCAAGAATTGGCTTCGCATAATCAACGATCTGGCGCATCAACAGAGCTATTCTCAGGGTCAACCATGAAATCAATCAGATGTTAGCACCATGACGCCGCGGAAAACACAGAGATATGCTGAGTTTGCCAAGTGAAATACTTGGCGTGGTGAGATATACTGCGTCTGATGTTTGGGTGACGGGAGGACGAGGAGGAACTTCTGCGAACGAGAGGCGCCGCTCGGTTTGACTCTTGAATAATTTGGGCAGCCAATTGCCAGAATGCGTTTTGTACGACTTATTCTGACGATGGTTCAGCAATTTCAATCAATCTCATAAATAATCTGTAATTGATTGTAAGGATTTGACCCAAATAGATTGACATATTTCGTAACAATTAGATATAGTGTGATCGAATCAGAAAAGGACAGGAAAAACATAAATGGATCAACTAGATGTCAGGATTATCACACACCTCCAGAAGGATGGCACATCCACCAACGCGGGCATAGCTCGTCAGGTGGGAGTGAGTGAGGAGACGGTCCGCCGTCGGCTGAAGAGATTGATGAGTGACGAGTTCATCAAGGTTGTGGCTGTGCCCGATGCGTCACGCATGGGATACGAGTCGCAGGTCATCATCGGTCTTCAGGTTGACGCTGACAAGGTCGACGCCGTGGGGGACGAACTGTCTGAGATGACAGAAGTCACCTGGGTTTCAGTCACGACTGGCTCCTTCGACATCTTCGCCTGGGCGACACTCAAATCCTCCGAGGTTTTGAGCGACTTTCTCCGGAAGAGAGTCGGTGTCATCCCGGGTGTCCGAAAGATGGAGACATTCATCAATCTGGCCAGCAAGAAAGAAGAGTTCGGCATCAACATGGAGTCCGTGACTCTGTAGCCGTCCGAAACGCCACCGAAAACCGGTGGCGTTTTTGCGTTTGGGGCGACTTTTGAATCGCTCCACTTCTCTTGCGTTTCTAGCCGGTAGTCAAATTGACAAATTTGCCGGAGGGGTTAGCTATATCCCAATGATGCGGCCGTGAGGTCACCATCGGCCACGGCCCGGCTGCCGCAGGAGTCCGGCGCTTAACGACTCAGAAGCGTAGCGCTATTTCAGGGTGGCGATTTAGCACGTCCGTGCGTCTTTTTGATTTCGTTTGACAGGCGCTCCGGGATTTCCGTAACATGGTGAAGCGAACGATTCCTGGGGGTGAACATACGTTGAATTCGAACGAGCCAAGAACGCTCCTCGAAGTTGTTGGGTTATATGTAGGGTCGCTCAAAGAAAATGATGAGGCGA
>JASLRP010000253.1 GCA_030743915.1 SAR202 cluster bacterium
AACTCTGCCTGAGCGGCGTGGACATCCATGTGCTCGAACATCAGCATGTCCAATATCGTGTCGATGTAGGCGCGCAATCCGCTGCTGACAATAACCAACCGGATTCCGACGCCATGACAGTGATGCACGAATTCGTCGAACATGAACCTGACGACCACGTCGCCTTTGACGAACTCTTCGATGTCGTCCTGGGTGGCGTCGATCAAACCGAAATGTCGGATATTGTTCTGCTCGGCGGTGAGATTCCCGGCTTCGTATTCGGCCTCTAGTTCCTTCCAATTCTCTGGCCCGAAAGCCTCTTTGATGGCCGTGCCGAGATTGCTCATTGTTATGGTGCCATCGAAGTCGCACTGAACGATCAACAATTTGGGATTTTCCTCCGGGTGTTCGTAAAGATTCGTTGCAAGTTGGCGGCTCAACCGATGTCCCGAGGCGATTCTGTTATGTCTGAGGTTCACTGAGGCGCACGACCTCGCCGGTGCGGGCGCTTTCGTAAGCCGCCAGCACTATCGCCAGGTCTCGAGTCCCCTCAAGTCCGGACATGGACGGCTCTCGGTCTTCCTCAATGGCTTTTCGGAATTCCGAGACCATCTGTCTTACCCCTCGTCGAGGGGCGGGGACACGGACAGTTCTACGCACCTGACGGTTCTCAACCGACAGTTCGTTCCCGTTTGGCACGAAGCTCAGTTTTCCTTTGGTCCCGGTGAGATGCACCATGTGAGGCGTCTCCCTGATGGGCGTGGCACGGGAGAAATTGATGACCGCCGCCACTCCGCCCGGCAATCTGGCGGTCATGAGGATGCCATCTTCCCCCTCGACTTCGGTGTGCGTTTGAGGCGGTTGAATGGCGTGGACCGATTCTGGATAACCACCGATGTTGAGCATGATGTCCACATAGTGGATGCCGCCATCTATAAACACGCCGCCGCCGTTTTGCTCTGCGCTGGTGCGCCACTCCTTCGGGACCGAGTAACCCTCCGCCTGAAGTTCGATCTGTCGAAGTTCACCGAATGAATCGCCGACAGGCCCCTGCCTCATGATCTCCAGAGCTTTGTCCACGGTTAGCAGGAACCGATAATTCTCAGCAACCATGAGTTTCACGCCCGCGTCTCGTGCTATCTGAATCATCTCCTGGGCTTCGTCCAGGGTGCGCGCGATGGGTTTCTCGATGAGAATGTGCTTCCCATGTTTGGCCGCCAGCTTCACGTTGTCCAGATGGGTGTCGTGGGGAGTGAAGAAATACAGAGACTGGACTCGCGGGTCGGCGGCGGCCTCTTCGTAGGCTCCGAACGCTCCAACGCCGCCAAAATCCTCAGAGTACTGTTGAGCTTTGCTGATATCCCGGCTGGCGAAATAATAGTCGAACTCGTCAGTCATGTCGTGTATGTCACCGAGAACGTTCCGAGCGTACCCGCCGCATCCAACGATGCACATAGTTAATTTCATGGGATGTTCCTCCGTGTGATGCTATGCTTCGTAGTTGACTGCCCGGATCATGTGATGGTTTCGGGCCGCACCCATCGTTCCGTCTCGGAAGCTTCGTAGATTGCCAGAGTGGTTTGCAGAACCTTCTTCGCGAAGTGTATATTCATGTTTGGTTGTCGTTCTTCGACCAGCGAATCCACGAAATCACGGGAGGCGCCTTTGAAGCTCTCGATCCAGTCCATCGGCGTCTGGTAAGAGGTCGTCACGCCGTCATGGTGAAAGACCACGGGCGGCATATCCAGCATTTCGCCCGTGCATCTGGTTACCCAGAGGATTCCGTTCGAGCCGATGATCTCCATGAATTCGTCCCCTGGATAGTATTTTCCTCTCAAGGGCATATTCGCGGCGCTGGCGTATTCGAGCACCGCAAGGCAGTCCTTATTCGCGTATTTCCACATTGCCGCGCTGGGAGACTCGATCATGAAATCATCCGTCTTCGAGACGATCGAGGAGATACGTTCGACGTCGCCTGCCCACCACATGGCAGTGGCGACCTTGTGCCAGCCGTCGTCGTAGACCAGTCCGCCGGCGTTTATGTTGGAATCTTGTCTCCATTCCAGCGCGCCATCTTCAACCTCATAAGATTGGTTGGGCTCGGCGCCTGACCACACGGTCCGAATTCTCACCATCGACAGATCGCCGACCTCGCCGGATTCGATCATCTCTTTGGCCTTGACGATAGGGGGGTAATACAGGAAATTTTCGGTTACTCGGAACGTTTTGTCAGACCTTGCAACCGCCTCGGCGATGGCATCGGTTTCAGAGACCGTGCCTGCAATGGGTTTCTGACACGAGACGTGCTTGCCAGCATTGAGGGCAGCAATGATCTGCTCAGGATGCAGACTGGTGGGGGTCAACAGTTCTACGGCATCCACTGTGGAATCGTTAAGGACATCCTCAAAACTCTCGTGAAACCGGGGCGCAAGCTCCCACTGGGCGGCTCGACGTTCGGCTCGCTCCGTTATCGGATCGTAGAGCGCGACGACGTCGCATCGTTCGTGCTCCAGGTATCCGGGGACGTTCAATTGACTTATGGTGCCGCATCCGATAATCGCAAGATTTACCTTGTCCAACGATACCTCCGAATGTGCGAATTCTGGTCTTGAAACGCAGCCTGAGGGCGCCCGAAAGTTGTGAGTGTTTTCCCGCGATTCGAACGTCCCTCTGGGAGCGAATCATAGTGTCGATGCAACAGCAATGTCAAACAATGTTGCGCCTTGATGGAGTTCGGTTTTACACTTCCAACCTGAATCGCGAACGGACGCATCTTACTTGTATAGAAACCTTTCAGTTCAACGAACGTTGTAAATTGGGACCCAATGAAATTTCACGTGGCTTTCTGAATGTTGGCGCTGCTCAAAAACCGGACAAAACGAGCTCTGAAATCGCTGCTGTTAATCGGAAGCGTGATGTTGATTGCGGCTGCCAGCGGCGACGCCATGCGCTTCAATCCGGCTCAGGAAGTTGCAGCGCCGTACAGCTATGATCTGATCACCTGGCACCTGGAGAACTCTCTCTCAAAGTGGACGCACCGTGTGTCGCGCTACCTGCCCTGGAATGACCTGACTGAGAATGAACGCCAGAGAATGGTGGCCGAGTACTTCGATCTGACGCCGCAATTGGGCGAGTTGAAAGATAGAGTCTCGAATGTCTCGTCCGACCCCGGAAATGATTCAGGCCCGACGTTGTCAGGCTT
>JASLRP010000254.1 GCA_030743915.1 SAR202 cluster bacterium
CTTAAGAACGTCAGCTTCAGCTACGTTCCTGGCGAGGATGTGATCAAGGACATCAGCGTCCACATCAATCCTGGCGAGGTGGTCGCGGTGGTCGGCCCCACAGGGGCTGGCAAGACCACGCTAGTCTCCCTGATGTCGCGGTTCTACGATGTGCCAGAAGGCAGAGGTTCGATTCTTGTTGACGGTTCCGACATCCGCACCGTGACTCGAAACTCGCTTGCCTCCCAGATGAGTATGGTGCTTCAGGAACCGTTCCTGTTCTCTGGGAGCGTACGAGAGAACATCAAATACAACCATACTAACGCCACCGATCAGCAGATGATCGACGCCGCCAAAGCGGTGGATGCGCACGAATTCATCGAACGGCTGGACGACGGCTACGACACTTTCCTGGCCGAGCGCGGGATCAATCTGAGCGTTGGACAGCGCCAGTTGATTAGCTTCGCTCGGGCCATCGTCGCCGACCCGCGAATCTTGATTCTGGACGAGGCCACGGCCAACATCGACAGCTACACTGAGATGATGATCCAACGGGCGCTTTTGCGCCTGCTGAAGGGGCGCACAGCAATCGTCATCGCCCACCGTTTGTCCACCATCCGTGGAGCAGACAAAATCGTCGTATTGAACCTCGGAGAGGTCACGGAGGTCGGGAACCACGCGGAACTGATGGAAATGGACGGCCTATATGCGCACCTGTACCACATGAACTACGCCGCCATCGAGGAGCCGCTTCCAGTCTCCGACAACGGCCACGGTTCGGACAGCGGGGCATAAGTTCAGGCTTGGCCCGCGTGGCGCCCGTAACGGCGCCACGCCCTGTCTCTCTGCGATGCCCGGCTAGCTTCTGCGTCCGAGGACCATCAGCAGTGTTGCGGCCAGTTGGCCCATCAGGATTTCGAGGTCCAGCGCGTCCTGTGCCCAGTATCGGGAATTCTCGAACAGGGTCAACCAGACGGCTAGCCACGCGGTCAAGGACATCAACACGAACAGGCCCGAGGTTATATCCTCGACCCATCGACTCTTGAACTTGCGAGCGACTCTGAGGTTGATCAAGCGCTGACCAACGATGAACGCGCTTGGAACCAGAGCGATGAATCCGGAGACAGCCAGCAACAGACGCGCTTCTGCGACGATGTCCAACCGCAGTCCCAGTCCCAGCAAGACCACGGCCAATACGCTCATGGCGAAGACGCCGATCTCCCACCATATCGTCGGTTTGGCCCATGACTGCGGTTCGGCGGGGTTCCACGCCTTCAGTGCTTCACCGTAATCACTTACGCCTCGGGTCTCAAAATCGACACCGTTGCGGCCCCCGCCTATCGAGCGTCGTCGGTCCTGGGCTTCTTTGGCTTCGGTGATAGGCAGGTAAAAATCGGCGTCCCAATGCCTTGCCGCCATTGATTTCTCACCAATATGACTCACTGAGCCGACCGCCGACACCCTGGATTGGCGGCCTACTACTCCTGTTGCCAGAACGGCTCCGCATTCGGTTTCGTCCAGTGGCGTGTGGGATATTGCTCCCATCGCGCCGTGGCCAAGAGCCAACGCTGAAGCCAGCCACGCGCTGCCGTCCTTCAACTGGAACTGACCATTCTGGCTCCCGCGCGCCGGATATGTGACTCCACCTGGGAAATCGTCCAGGTATATTGACGTCTCGAATTCAGTTGCGCCTTTTCCAAAGAATTTGAATGCGGTCAGCGCAGCGTCATCTCGAATGGCTCGGAAAAAATCATCGTCCATGTCAGCATCGGTCAAGGTGTTCAACGCGGCTCCCTGGTCCTCTCGCTCGTATGGTCGAACGGAGACTATGACGTCCAACATGACGGCGGCATCTACAGCGTTTCCGGTGACATAAGGGAATCGGGTTTTGCACCATGATCCCTCGCCGTTCCTCCCCTCCCTGGTCGCGGCGCCCAGAAACTTGCGGGTATTGTCGGACACGTGGTTGTTCAGGGCCACGTCGCTGGCTTCAAGCTGTCGTGTTGACAGTTCAACCATCGCATCGAACACGGCGTTCAGCCGATTTGATTCACCATTGTCACGATATACTTCGGTGAGTCCGAGCGTCTCCGATTCATCGATACCCCGAACTGGAACAAAATAGTTCAATAATCGGTCCGCGTGCCAGGCTGGATGTTCGATGTCGAAAAACCCGGTGGGGATCCACCTGCGGCATAGCAACGGGAAAGCCAACGCAAACAGATTGTTGACGGCATCGGACTGGGCGTTCGGGTCAACCCCGGCCTGGTTGAATCCTTTCATCAACCGGACGGCTCTGCGGCGCCTGCGCGATCTGATCTCCGAGCAGAGCCATTGTAGCTGCTGGCGGACCCATTTGCTGCCGGCCTCCGTGTCAGACACCACCACCTGCTTGTGAACGTCAGCCAGCATTTCCCACGCAGTCAACTCTGCGACCCGCATGTGATCGAGGCGTCCGATAACATCATCGAGGCGGTGTTCCCAAAACCTCAACACTCCGCCATGGTCCGACGCCGGACCTCTGAACATATCGCGCGTCACCTGGGCTGCGCCGCCGAATTCATTCGGCCAATTTATGGCCCCCATTCATCGACCTGGATCATCGCTGTTCAGTCTTGAAATTGCGAAATCATGCCCCAATGCCGCGGCGACCACTGCTACGAGGTTTTCCAGAGGGCCTCGCTGAGAAGCGCTCTCCCTATCAGAACCTGACCTCGAAGTTGTGCCCAGTTTCGTTTCGATCCTCCCGAAGGCAGAAACTGGAATCTCGGAGTCAATTGAGTCGGGCCCAAATCCGGCCCAATCAATTCGCCATCCGGCGTCAGTCAATCTTTCTTCGACATCTGACGCAAACTGGATTCTGACGTAGTGTCCGGCCCACGCCAACGCATCGGTGAAGGTTATCCCCAAGGCCAGTTCGAACTCGGGATAATTCCCGTTCATTATCAGGTCGGCTCTGTGCTGTCCGATATCGACACTTTCAGCGATCAATGATTGCGCAGCCGCTCCCTCCAATCGAGGTTCGAGTTGAATTCCCAAAGACGCGGACGGAACCCGGCTCACTGCGTGCCTGAATCTTTCCAGCACCGCCTCACTAGCCTCTGCCACGCCTGAAATGAGCTTTGATAGCGTGCGCTCCAGACCGGATGGACTTTCAGGAATCGAGTCCTTCAATATCTCCACAACGCGGGACCGGACCACCGGGTCTGAGTCTGCGAGCCTTGCCACCAGCGCAGACCTGACTTCCGGCTCCGGTGATGAACCCGCAAGAGCTTCCAGCGCTGCCATCCGAACGGGAAGAAACCCGTCGCTTCTCAGCGCGCCTGCCAATGCGTCCCTGGCTATCGGGTTGAGGGCGTGTTCGCCCAGGCTCCGGACAGCTTCCTCTCGCAGCCCATTGTCAGTCTCTGGAGTCAGCAGAGCGATCAACCGCTCAACCTCAGGGGCTGCGGCTTCACTGCCCACCCATGCGCCAGCTTCGAGGATTGATGAGGCAATCGCGGCGAACGCGCCGCCTTCTTCCTGCGCGAGCCGATCATTGCTCGAAACAAATGCTGTGCCCACCTGCGCCAGAAACGCTCTCGAAAGCTCATCGGAGGTCAGAAACCCCTCTTCGAGCAACCTCAAGAGACTCGGTTCCACGCCTGTGCGTTCCGATATTTCTTTGTGGCTCAGGTTACGTGTCGAACGAAATTCGGTGAAAAGGCGGCCTACACTCTGAAGCGCCTTCGATTCTGAAGCGCCCAGGCCTGATATTACGGCGGCTCGTTTCCGCGCTTCGTTTTGAAAACTTTGGGCCTGCTCAAATTGGTCGTTCGACCGATCAGATGAATCGTCGCTCATAGCATCTAAATTCCTTTGAGTTTTCGGAATTTTTCGATTTTTTTTCTCGCAGAAAACAGCCTGTATCGGACGGCGCCTGCCGATATGCCCAATATCTTGCCGATTTCGTCTGCTCTCAGGCTCTCGCCAACAGACAAAAGGAGCGCCGTCTTTTCCGCTGGCGTGAGCTCGATGGCTTGAAATAGGTCCTCAAGGGTCGGGCCATGCTCCCGTTTTAGTTCTTCGAATGAGAGCGCTTCGAACATATCACCGAACTCATCGTCATGCACGTCTTGAATTCCGAACGCCTTTTCCAAGTCGGCTTCTGCGGAGAGCCTTGCCTGAATTCTCCGATGATTGTCGATGGCAAGGTTTCTGACAACCGTTCTGAAATACGCGCTCAGAGACGCTTTTCGGGGATCATACGAATCCCTCGCCATCGCCCCGATCAACTTGATCAGCGCGTCATGGGCAAGGTCTTCCCAGTCTTGTTGAGTCAGGTCTCGGGCGTAGTCATACCTCAGCCATTTGTAAGCCTGTCCAATAAATCGTTCGTACTGTTCCTGGTCGATCTCAATCATTACACTGGATGTCAGCAGTTGGGTGAACGAGAAACTGTCCAACTCACAAACAGTCGCTCGGCGATCCTGCATAGTGTCTCGGAAATTGGCCAGACGTCTGTTTATCCTCGTTTATGAACCCAAATTGGCTCCACAATTGAGCTTGGCGCGATCATATACCATCTGACGGCATGGTCATTCCAACCCTCATTACTCCGAACATGGCGAATGTGGCACACTGTGTCGGTGCAATGATGTAGGTTGCTCACACATAGTGTCAAATTCCAAAATGGGCGCTGATCAATCTACTGGTAGTGTCGCTATGTCGTTAATTGTCAGTGGTTATTTTGGATATTTGGCAAAACATCTACGAGTATCGACTGCGCGTTGAAAACACCTGAAGTCAGTTTCTCGACGATTATCGCCTGAATCGGATTCGCCAGGACTTGCGGTCGTCATTCTTCCCGTGAACGTGAGATGATAATCTTCGTGACCCCGCTGCCATGAGCAAATTCAGCGAATCCGCCGAGTCCCTGATTCCAACCGTCAAAATTGCTTGGCTCAGATTCGCGGTGGATTTGTCGTGGGTTTTCGAGTAGTATTGTGAATGCGCACGTGCGTTCGGAATTTGCAACACCCTCGCGGCATGAGTTGGCGACACGAGGCCCGAATGACGACTATCTACACAATCGGACATAGCAATCACACCTGGGAGGCGTTTGCCAGGTTGTTGGCAGACCACGACGTCGAAATCTTGGTGGACACCCGTTCGAACCCGGTATCACGCTACGCCCCATTCTCGAATCACCGAACCCTGCCGGGACTGCTGGAGGAATGCGATATCGAGTACATGTTCTTCGGAGGGCCGCTGGGCGGCAAGCCCAAAAACGAGGCATTTTACGATGCGAAGGGCAAGCCCGATTACCATAAGATGAGGGCCACAGAAGAGTTCGATGAAGGGGTTGATATTGTGGCGTCTATGGCGAGACGTTCCAATGTGGCTCTCCTGTGCTCAGAAGAAGACCCGGCCCAATGCCACCGATTGCTGTTAATCGGGCCGGCAATGGAACAGCGGTCCGTCGATATGCTACACATCCGAGCGTCTGGAGAGGCCCAAACAACCAGCCAACTCGGAATTCACAAGAAATACGATAAGCAGAGACAGGGAACCCTCCCACTCTGAGCATGCCCATGAAGATATACACCATCGGATTCACAACCAAAAAGGCCGGCGAATTCTTCGAACCTCTGAAGGTGACCGAGGCCAGGTTTCTGTTGGATATTCGGGTCCACAACAATTCCCAACTGGCTGGATTCACCAAAAAAGGCAACATCGAGTACTTCACCGAGCAGTTGACCCACCTCGAATACCGAGAACTGCCGCTTCTGGCCCCAGCCGAGGAGCTTTTCAAAGAGTATCGGCGAGGCATGGAGTGGTCGGAGTACGAGGCTCGATACCTGACTCTGCTCGATGAACGGAAAGCGTCAATCGAGATCGATCGTGAAATGTTCGGCGCCGGCGTCGTGCTATTGTGCAGCGAACCGACGCCTGAAAATTGTCACCGGCGCCTGGCGGCAGAATACCTGAAAACAAACTCATTGCCGGGGGCTGAAATAGTTCATATTTGAGGGGGTAGCTCAAATGCGTGAACTCATCGCCATTACCGATGTCACAACCATGCGCGGTGGACAGGTGTGCATTGCCGGGGTCAATCGAGACTTCAAATGCATCCGGCCAGTGCTGGACCGTGGCGTGACGGTGTGGAATCTGTTCAAAGACGGCGAATCGATCATATACCCATCCGCAAAAATCG
>JASLRP010000255.1 GCA_030743915.1 SAR202 cluster bacterium
GGCCGCATCGGGCATGCTGGAGACGACCCGAGAGTTGGGCCACGCATTCGGAGCGACCGCTGCGGCCAGCGTGTTGGCTCTCGCCCTTCCTGCGGGTGTTGCGTTGCTGAGCGATTCCTCAGCCAGCATTTATTACAAAGAAGGTTTCCAGTTGTCCACTCTGATGGTGGTTTTCGTCCTGGCATCTGGGGGCGTATTAGCATACTTCCACAAGGCTCCCGTGTTGGGAGGGGCGCCGCCTCGAACAAAAGCCGCCGAACCTGCGACCTAGGCTGGCGGCGACGACTGACAGATCTGTATGGCTGGCGTCATGGCCTTCGATTGCGCAGCGTCAGAGCGGGACAACGATTCGAGGGGTGTAACCTTACAATAGCATGCGGACCTCAGATTTTGATTACCATCTCCCTACGTCGTTGATCGCTCAAACCCCCATGGAGCCACGAGACCAGTCACGTCTCATGGTCGTGCCGAAATCTGGCGGCAATGTCTCACATCGCCATTTCTTCGATCTGCCTGATCTCGTTCGACAGGGCGACGTGCTCGTGTTTAACGACAGCAAGGTGATTCCTGCTCGCCTATACGGTCGTCGAGCAAATTCGGGCAGGGAGATTGAGCTTCTGTTGCTTGAAAAACTATCTGATGGGACCTGGCGAGCGCTGGTGAAACCGGGCCGCCGCATGACCGTCGGCGCAGATTTTTCAGTGATTGATGGAGAAGGCGGTATCGCGATGACAGGCAAGGTCGTGGATGTCGAGGAACCGGGAACGCGAATCGTGGAGCTTTCCGACGACGATGGCATCAGGTCCGCAGGAGTCATGCCCCTGCCGCCGTACATCCACGAGAAACTCGACGATCCAGACCGCTACCAAACGGTGTATTCGCGGCAGGAAGGAAGCGTTGCCGCGCCGACAGCAGGACTGCACTTTACTCCCGAACTTCTGGATGATTTGCGAAGCCGTGGCGTTGAGACTGTGTTCGTAACCCTGCACGTCGGTTGGGACACTTTCAGGCCGATCAACACCGACGACGCAACATCCCACGAGATGCATTCCGAAGCCTGGGAACTATCGGCAACGGCTGCTGATGCCATCAATAGCGCTAAAGCCGATGGCCGGCGCGTGATATCGGTCGGCACCACAGCAGTGCGACTATTGGAGCATGCGGCGATGTTGAACACACCCGCAGATCGAGTGTTAACCGCGGGGGCGGGGAGGGCAAACCTGTTTATCTATCCGGGATTCCAGTTCAAGGCTGTTGATGCCTTGATCACGAATTTTCACCTGCCCAAATCCACTCTGCTCATGATGGTGTCAGCCTTCGCCGGGCGTGAGTTGGTCCTTCGCGTTTACAACGAGGCTGTGTCGCAACGGTACCGATTCTACAGCTTCGGCGACGCGATGTTCTTCTGCTGATCTGGCCGTTCTCGAAAAGCAGCAACCGCAATGCCGTATCTCAGAAATCTTGTCGGAAAACATTCCCTGGTTCTCGTCAGAGAGTCCAGCATGACTCCTACTCTGGCCCACGGCGACGTCCTGCTGGTCCGAGACGATCAGAAAAAGGTGGCTCGTGGGACTCTGGTCATCGCCGACGTTCCCGAGCAGGAGTCAAACATTCAGGTGAAACGCCTGATTGGGTTGCCGGGTGACCGCATCGTGTTTGAGGACTCATCGCTTTTCATAAATGATGAGTTGTACTGCGAGCCTTACCTGGGTGGCCTGCCTCAATCTATTGGATTGGAGCGAGCGGAATGGCGCCTCGGATCCAACGAGTATTTCCTGCTGGGAGACAACAGATCGCGAAGCGTTGACAGCAGGCGGTACGGACCGGTGACTCGTGAAGCGATTCTGGCCCGTGTACGAATGAGATTGTGGCCCCTCAGAGGCGGAGTTCGCGTGAGGTGACAATCAGTCTCGCTCAGTGGCCGTTCGTCGAGTCGTCAATCTCCGGGCCTTCAGGCCAGGGATGTTCTCTCCAGGTGTGCTCCTGGTTCAGAGAATCCTCCAGGCGGGCCACTGGAATTGCGGCCATCGTCGTCACATGAACGCCCGCGAGGACGCCCAATTCCATTGAGAACCGGGCGGCAGTCTCGTTGTTGGGTGCGGTGAGAATGTTCACGAAATCGTATTCGCCCAGGACCGCATACAGGCCCAGCGTTTCGGTGTCGGGGATGGATATCATCTCCACGGCCCTTTGAACGCAATCAGGGTCCTGTACCATGCGTTCTCGGCCCTCTGGCGTGAAGGTCAACAGCAGAATGTAGTTCGCCATATGTTTGTGACTCGATGTTGGGAGCTATTCGCGTTCAGACAGCCAGCGGGCGACCTCTTTGGCGTGGTACGTGATCAGCATGTCCGCGCCGGCCCGTTTGATAGCGGTGAGAATTTCCATGGTGACGCGAGGGCCATCAATCCATTCGTTTTCCGCTGCCGCTTTGACCATCGAATACTCGCCGCTGACATTGTAGGCGGCAAGAGGGTAATCGAACCGTTCTCTGGCGGCAGATATCACGTCGAGGTAGGCGAGGGCGGGCTTGACCATCACGATGTCGGCGCCTTCGTCGATGTCCAATTCTATCTCACGCATGGCCTGTCGGATGTCTGGAGGGTCCATCTGGTAGCCAGTGCGGTCTCCAAACTGCGGGGCGGAATCTGCGGCCACGCGGAACGGGCCATAGAATCCGGAGGCATACTTCGCTGAGTATGCCATTATCGGTTTGTCTTCGTACCCGGCCTCGTCCAGGGCTGTCCTGATAGCCTGCACCTGGCCGTCCATCATGGCAGACGGGGCCACTATGTCGGCCCCCGCTTCGGCCTGGCAAACGGCCATCTTCGCCAACAGTTCCAGCGTGGAGTCATTGTCGATCCGGTCACCCTGGATTATGCCGCAGTGTCCGTGGTCAGTGAACTCGCAAAGGCAAACGTCGGTGATCACAAGCATGTCAGGCAGGGCCTGCTTGATAACACGAATGGCTTCCTGGATGATGCCGCCGGAAGCGTAGGCTTCGGTTCCCTCCGGGTCTTTGGATGCCGGAATGCCGAAGAGCAGAACTGATTTTATGCCCAGGTCTGACGCTTCGCCAACTTCCTGGATCAACTGATCGAGGGACAATTGGTTGATGCCGGGCATCGGAGGGATTTCGGACCGCACGTCCCGACCGTGAGTGACGAAGAGCGGGTATATGAAATCACTGACAGACAGTCGGGTCTCCTGGACCATCCGTCGGATACCGCTGTTGTCGCGGAGCCTTCTCAGCCGGACATTGGGGAATTTCGCAGTCATCCTAAGACGCCTCCTCCAGAAAAGTGTTCCTCTATCGCGCTAACAAGACCGTCAATCGTATGTTCGCTAGCTACTATATCAACGGACAGGCCCAATTTGCCAGCGGTGGCCGCTGTGATCGGACCGATGCACGCGATCGTCGTGTCATTTAGTCCGCTCAAATCACCATTCAACAAATACGAAAAATTCTCAACTGTGGACGAACTTGTGAACACGGCTATGTCGATTCCCTCAGCGATTGCATCTGTCGCCAGGCCCTTGGAGCTTTCAGGTGTCGCTGTGCGATATGCCACAATGTCAGAAACCGTTGCGCCTGCGGCAGAAAGGCCGTTCGACAAAATGTCTCGCCCAATGTCTGCCCTGGGTATCAGGAATTTAACTCCCGTCACCCCCGGAGACGTCAACGTTTCCAACAGTGAGTCCGCAACGGCGGATTTGGGAATCAGGTCTGGATCGATGCCATGAGCTCTCAGGCCATATGCTGTCGCCGGACCAATACACGCAATTAGAGTTCCTGCGAAGGCGCGGGAATCCAGGTTCAAGGCGCGGAGTCTGTCGAACACGGTCTCGACGCCGTTTCCACTGGAGAACAGAATCCAGTCGTAATTTGACAGGTTTTCGATTGCCCGATCAAGTTCAGAATAATCGTCAAGAGGTTGGATCTCTATGGCGGGAACCTCGACCGTCACTGCGCCCAGAGCTTCCAGTTGCTGGGACAGTTTGCTGGCCTGGGCGCGAGTCCTGGTGATCAGCGCCCGTTTGCCGAACAGGGGGCGATTGTCAAACCATTGAAGCGTTTCTCTCAAGCAGGCCACCGCGCCGACCACAGCGATCACCGGCGACGAGATTCCGTTTTCGCGGCCATGCTCAACGATGTTCGCGAGGTTGCCAGTCACTGAATTCTGCCAGGGTTCTGTGCCCCACATTACCAGGGCCGCCGGAGTGTCGGGCGATTTTCCATTGGCAATCAACGTCTCGACTATCCCTGGCAGGTTTCGCCACCCCATCAACACCACCAGCGTGCCTGACAGTTGGGACAAGACTTTCCAGTCAAGTGATGATTCGGATTTTCGCGGGTCCTCGTTGCCTGTCACCACAGTGAATGATGACGAAAGACGGCGGTGCGTTAGCGGGATTCCGGCGTAGGCAGGCGCGGCCACAACTGAGGTCACGCCGGGCACAACCTCATAGGGCACCTGGGCTTCTCGCAAGTCCTCCGCCTCTTCCCCTCCTCTGCCGAAGACGAAAGGGTCGCCGCCTTGAAGTCGAACGACCAGCTTGCCCTGTTGCGCATGCTCGATGAGCATCGAGTTAATGTGGCTTTGCGTGCGGCCCATCTCTCCGAGCACCTTGCCAACGTTGATCATTTCGGCATCGTCGGCCGCCAGCATCAGAATCTTGCGGTTGACCAGTCTGTCGTAGAGGACGACGTCGGCTGATGCAAGAAGGCGTTGGCCCTTCAGTGTCAGGAGGCCGGGGTCTCCAGGGCCTGCGCCAACGAGATATACTTTTCCGCTCATCGTTCAGATGGGTCCCTGTACAGAATGTCCCTGGCTCCGGAATTCATCAACTGTTCAGCGGCGGTCTTTCCGGTTTTTTGAGGGTCTGAAGCGTCGCCGATGATCTCTATGCGGAACAACTTGGAACCGTCCGGCAATCCGGCCATTGCGGATACACGCAAAGTTTCGCCATCCAGAGTCGCGTACGCGGCCACCGGGACCCGACATCCTCCCCCGATGGCTGAGATGAATTCCCGTTCAGATGTGACGGTGATGTTGGTGGCCCGGTGGTCGATTACAGACAGCATCTCGCAGATTTCGGTATCCGAAGATCGGGACTCGACTGCCAGTGCTCCTTGCCCTGCGTCGGGAGTGCAGAGGTCTGCCGACAGGTATTCTGTGATTTCAGACTCCCGCGACAGGCGGACCATTCCAGCAGCGGCGACGATTACTCCGTCGTATTCGGCGCCATCCGCCTTAGCGAGCCGTGTTCCAAGGTTTCCGCGAACGGGCAGTATGCTCAGATGTGGGAACGCGTGCTTTATCTGCGACGCCCTTCGAGGGCTGCTGGTCCCCAATCGAGCGCCCGCCGGGAGGTTGTCGAGGGTCCGTCCCTCGTGATCAACCAGCACATCTCGCGGATCGGCGCGCGGCCCGAAGGCGGATATCTGAAGACCGCCAGGAAGGTCAGCGGGCATGTCCTTGGCGGAGTGGACCGCAAAATCAATCTCTTCAGTCAGCAGCGCGGCCTCTAATTCTTTCACGAACATGCCTCGGCCCATACTCAGCAACGGAGCGCTCTTGCGGCGGTCGCCGTCAGGAGTGATAATCACCGTTTCGAACTCGATCAGCGGAAAGGCGGCCTTCAGTTGAGCCAGTATTTCAGCTGTTTGAGCGATGGCCAACGGACTGGACCTGTGCCGACCTTGGTTACGCGGGAAGTTGACACCCTCGAAGCTCAGGAAACAGCGATGGGAGTGGCTTCAGTCAGAAGCCCATCCATGAGAATTTTGTACGCTTCGTCGTGCTTGTCCGCCTGGACCATATCGAGAAGATCGTCGGTGATCTGCGTTTGCCAGTCGTCAGGGGCGACTTTCACGTTCTTCTCTCGGAGTTCTGCGCGGGCCTGGGCGAGGATGGGAGCGAGGTCCGCGTATTGCAGGATTCGACTGGACGTTAGTTTCTCGCGGAAAGTCCTCGCCAGAGCAGGGCTGGCGCCACCTGTGGATGTGGCGATTGTGACCTCGCCACGGCGTGCGACTGACGGCGCGATGAAGGTGCAGAGATGGGTCACGTCCACGACGTTGAGCAGGACGTTGCGCTCCTCGGCTTCCTTGGCGACCTGGCGGTTTACCGTGTTGTCGTCGGTGGCCGCGATGGCAATGAACATGCCTTCCAGATCGCCAATTTGGTACTGTCGCTGGCGCCAGACGATCGCATTCTGATTTGCCATCTCTGCGACGCTGTCGGTAACTTCTGGGCTTATCACGACGACCTGGGCGTCGCAGTCCAGCAGTTTTTCGACGTTTTTCTGCCCCTCGTGTCCGCCGCCGATGACGACGCATCGTCGCTGGTTGACATCAATGAATGCAGGGTAATAGCGTGGCAATTCGCTCTCCTTGATTGTTTCTAAACGAAGTATTTGACCCGAGTTTTTTTGTATTCGCGGGTGCTGTAGATAAGCTTGTAGTCGCCGATTCCCGTGGCCTCTGAGAGGCCCTTTGCCACATCTTCACACGTTGCGTCTGATGTGGCGTGG
>JASLRP010000256.1 GCA_030743915.1 SAR202 cluster bacterium
GTCCGTTGGTGATTACGCAGAGGTCCCCCGGTTTTGGCATGGGCGTTCCATCGGCTTCGTACACCCACTTGATGCCGCCGGATGCCGTCTTCGTGCCATCGAGGACCAGCTTCGAGATTTCGGGGGCATCCTCCGGGACTATTCCGAAATAGTAGGAGTCAGCGTAGCCGTCAGGCTGTGCTGTGCCCTGTGGAAGTGATCGGAGGTACTGGTCCCAGTAAAGGTCAACGTTGGATGTCATCTTCCCATCGCGCCAGACCACGTTGCAGATCGTGAAGGACTTCGGGATATTGGTGAGCCAGATTTTGCCTTTCGCTCACGTCTTCTTCAAGGTTGAAGAGCAAAGTAGCCGCTCTGGGCAACGCTCCGCCATCGAGCATGTATTTCCATTTCCCCTGGCGCACGGCTGCCTGTTGTCGGCCATCAAAGTCTATTCGCCAGAAGAATGTTCGCTGGGCATCCGGATCGGTCCCGTTCAGCATAGGAAAGATATTGATGCCATCCAGTTCCCGAATTTCTGGAGGATTTGTGCCTGTGGATGAAAGGATGGAGGCGCTCAGGTCTGTCATGATTGTCGGCTGGCTAGAGTCGGCGCCTGCCGGAAGGTGTCCGGGCCAACGGATAATGCAGGGCACCCGGATGCCTCCCTCCCATAGCGTGCCGAAGCCATGAAAGAGGGGCCTGTTACTGGATATCTCCGAGTCACCTCCGTGATCGCTGGCGAAGATTACAACTGTGTTCCCCGAGAGGCTGTTGGCGTCCAGGGCGGCCAGAATTCGTCCGATCCCTTCGTCCGCTCTCTCAATCGAGCTGGCATAGTTCTGGCGGTCCATGTCAAACCAGGTTTGGGCAGTGCGCACATCATCGGGACGATCTGGACGCTGATAGGGCGGCAGAGGTGCGTTGTAGGAGACGAACGTAAAGAATGGCTCATCGGCATGTTGGTCGATAAACGACACGGCATGATCCGTGACCAAATCAGTGAAATATCCGTCCTGTTCGACAAGCTCGGTGTTTTCGTAAAGCGCAGGATACCCGCCAACATTCTTGTGAGAGTGATAGTCGATCGTCCAGTCGAGGAATCCGAAGAATTGATCGAACCCATGAGCGTTCGGCCCGTGCTCGGGTTTGAATCCCAGGTGCCACTTGCCAAATATCGCGGTGGCGTAGCCGTTGTCTTTGAGCATCTGGGCAATCGTGATCTGTGACGGCGAAAGTCCCTTTTCCGGCTCGTCTCTTTGGACGTTGCTTTCCAGCCCGGCTCGTGCGGGGTAAAGGCCAGTCCAGAGGGCCGCGCGCGACGGAGTGCATACCGGCGCGTTCGAGTAACACTGGGTCAGTCGAACGCCTTCGTGGGCCAGTCGGTCCAGGTTCGGAGTGCGAATATCCTCGGCTCCATACGGCCCGATGTCGTTGGAACCGAGGTTGTCCATCAGTATCAGCACGATGTTCGGTCTGGACTGTTGGTTCATATGGATGTCTGAGCCTTCCTCGGTTGCCAGCGCGACCGTTTGCATCAAACGGGACGGACTGAAGTTACTCTCCGTGCCAGTTGCGAGGATGTTACCACATGAAATGCTGGCTCAGAACCCGCGACCAATTAACGCACTCTTCCCGCAGGTCCGCCGAGAACTGACCTTAACAAAAAGCCCCCGGAGATGAGTCCAGGGGCTTTCGTTTCTTCAGATGGATCAGAAAGAGACGGCTAGTACTTGGACGTTGTCTCCTCTTCCTTGGTCTTCATCTCCAGGAGGGCGGGCTTGCCCTCCGCGTTTGCGGCCAGCGCTCGCTGGATGGCGCCGGCTATGTCGTCAGGATTTTCGACTTTCTCAGCGTAAGCTCCCAGACCCTCGGCCACCTGAGCGTACTCGCCGCCCAACTGGTTGGTGCCCCAGTGCTCGGTGGCGTAGGGGAAGTGGTCGTAGTAGTGGGTCATGACGCCGTTGTTCAGCACCACTGTCAAGATAGGAATCTCGGAGCGGACGGCAGTCTCGATGTCCAGTCCGGCCATGCCGAAGGACGCGTCGCCCATGACGTTGACGACCTGTTTATCGGGCGCGGCCAGCTTGGCTCCCAGCGCAAGGCCCAGGCCATAGCCCAACTGCGTGGACTTGCCCCAGCCGATGTAGTTTCGAGGAGTCACCGCAGGCCAGAAAGGAACGATCTGCTCGCGAGGATAGCCGGAGTCGTGGGTGACGATGGCGTCCCGTGGGTTGATGGCCTTCATGAGCTCAGTGAACACGCGATATGGGCTGATGGGAACCTCGTCGGAGTTCAGGTAAGGGTTCCACTGCTCGTAGAAATCTTTTTTGTCGTTGGCGATGTTGTCTCTGACACTATGCACGTCGCCTCGGCCATGCTCGCCCAGTTGGCTCTTGGCCTCTTCGATCATCTGACGAAGGACAAGCTTGGCATCGCCGACGGCTCCGAAGTCGATGCGGTGGTCCTTGTTGAGGTCCTCGCCTGCGTTGGTGACCTGCCCCAGAGTTACGCCGGCAGGCATTGAGGCGTTGAAGTTGGAGATTGTGAAGCTTGTGCCCAAGCCCAGCACGAAGTCGGCTTTTTGAAGGGCGCGATGGCTCATCAGCGTCATGGTGGACGCGCCAGTGCCCAGCGCCAGCGGATGGTCTTCGGGGAACCCGCTCTTGCCTGCCAGGGTCGTCAGCACCGGGATGTTGGTCAGTTCGGCAAACTCCACCAGATCGTCGGTGGCCTCGGCGTACAGCACGCCTTGCCCTGCGTTTATTACAGGGTAGTCGGCCCCGAGCAGGGCAGTCACCATGTCTCGGACGTCTTCGGGACTGGCGCCGGACTTGTAAGCCTTGACCGGCTGGTAGTTGTCGATGGCGCTGTCGGACACCTCAGCGTGCGCGACGTCGCCGGGGAACTCAAGCAGGACGGGCGCCGGCCTGCCGTGTTTCAACTGGCTGAAGGCCATGCCCATGAACTCCGGGATTCGGTCAACCATGTTCATGTGAGCCATGTACTTGGTGATTCCACCGTAGTTCTTGATCGCTTCGAAGTTGGGGTGAACGTCGGTCCGGGTGGCGGGCGGTCCGCCCGGAATTAGCAGCACTGGCACCGAGTCGGCGAACGCCTGAGCCACGCCTCCGAAGGCGTTCTCGGAGCCTGGGCCTTGCTGCATGGTGAACACGCCAATGGTTTTGCCGTTATTTATCCGGCTGAAACCGTCTGCCATGTTTACCCCTGCGCGCTCCTGACGGCACAGAATCGGTCGGATGCCCTCTCTCGCGCAAGCGTCTATTAAGGTCTGAGCGGGGAAGCACGACAGCCACTCCACGCCCTCTTTCTTGAGAATCTTTGCTACTAACTGGTCACCATTCACTGGCTACGCTCCTTGATTGTATTGAGTTCTAATATTCTGATAGCTGATTTTTGACGGCTGATAACTGAAGGCTAACGGACCCTGATGAACTTCTGCACTCGCTGGCCCTGAAGCACCTCACCCACGTAGATGTCGCCGTGAGAATCCACCGCAACGCCGTGGGGCGCCACGAACTGACCTGCGTCGTGACTGCTCTCGCCGCCCCAGCGAGCCAGAAGCTCTCCCGAGCTATCGACGATGCTGAATCTATGGCCCAACTCGGGCACATACACCTCGCCCTCGGGGCCGACCTTCACGTCGGTGGGCTGTTTGAAACCAGTCCACATCTCCAGGAACTCGCCCTCTTGGTCAAAGACCTGGATGCGTCCGTTTTCTCTATCGCACACCAGAACCTGTCCCTCGTGATCAACGGCGATACCGTGAGGCAGGTGGAAGTCTCCGGGGTTGGTCTTTCCGGGAAGTCCCCAGGAGTATATCAGCGCTCCGGTCGAATCGTAGTGGTGGACTCGACAGTTGCCATAGCCGTCTGCGATGAACACGTCGCCATTGTCAGCAATGGCGGTGTTGGTCGGAAGGTTGAAGGGGCCTGCCGCCTGATGGACAATCCTGTCATCACCGTAGCCGGTGTCTGAGGGACTGTCTCGCGTGCCCAGAGTTAGCAAAAGCTCCTCATCGGGGCTGTATTTCAGCACGACATGAGAGTCTCGATCTGCCAGCCACAGGTTGCCATCGGAGTCGATAGTGATACCGTGAGGGTTGCTGAACTCCTTATCCCAGGACTTCACGAAATTCCCTTCGCGGTCGTACACCTGTATCTGGTGATTGCTGCGATTGAACAGATACACGTTATCGTCCTTGTCAACGGCGACACCGGCGACTTGGTTGAACTCGTAGCCATCGGGAAGATTGCCCCAACCCTCGGCAAGTTCGTAAATATAATCTCCACTGCCATACGGCATGATGTGACCCCCTGTCTTGGTTCTCCCGTAGATACTCGGATACCGGTAATGAGGAATTTCTCAGCTTTGGCCCAGCCTCGCCCTGGACACAAAGTGGGGACTCTGCGCCGCTGAAAAACAGCGCGTCGCTAATATACGAGTTAGAGGTTCGAGGGTCAAGTGTGGGCGGGAATTTCGAGATGATGCGCCGATGCAACCAATAGGTTAAGAACTGCCGATGGTATAATCATGACCATCATGTACGACTTCGTGGAAAAACAAGCCGACAACCTGGACGACGCCTGGAGCAACTTCGACCCCAACTTCCCGCTTGAGGCAGGCTCCCCATTCTTCGTCGAGCGCGATCCCGACCCATTGGGGTCACTGAAACGCGCATTGCTCCGACGCCAAAGGATGCCCCAGAAGCGGTACATTGCCGGGTTCAAGGGCGCAGGGAAATCCACTCACATCAATCAGCTTGCCGCCGACCCTGACATGAATGAGAAATTCTTCGTCGTCGACTTCTCCATTAAAGATACTTGCGATGAGCGCAACATCAATTACGTCGACCTGCTTACCGCTATCGGCGAGAAGGTGTTCGAGACATACAAGGACTCTGGTGGCCGACTAGATGAATCACTTTACAATGAATTGCAATCATGGGAGACGCGAGTCACAGAGCGGATAAACTCCCGAAAAGCGGAGCTTCAGATCGAAGCGCAGGCTGGTGGGGGCATAAATTTCGGCGTGTTTCTCGCCAAACTGACTGCCAAGAGCAAAGCCGAGGCAAGCAGCCGCGAGATAATCCGTGAGATTCTTGAGCCACAGCTAACCGAACTGATTGACATAATCAATCTGATTTCTGATGGTATTCTGGCCAAATCCCAAAAAGAGGTATTGGTATTTGTCGACGACACTGACAAACCTCTTCCCGATCAGGCCACCAAGCTATTCAAAGATAACCTGTCCGCGCTGTTGGCTCTTGATATGAACCTCGTGTTCACTGTGCCGGTATGGATGTGCTTTTCTGAAGATTTCCCTGAATTGCGTGGGCCGGATGTAGCCATACTTCCAAACGTGAGACTGTACAACAAGGCTGATCTAACTAGTATGGACTCACAGGGCAAGGCGACGATGGAGCGATTCATATTTAACCGG
>JASLRP010000257.1 GCA_030743915.1 SAR202 cluster bacterium
GCGAGCCATTGGACTGTGGAAGGCAACGCCCTGCTTGATTATGGAAAAATTCTCTTTGGACGCCTTCATCTTCGCCATGTTCTCGGCGTAATCTTTCGGATCATAGCCGGTAAAGGGAAATCTCACCGCGCCGTTGTACACTCGAACTCGGTCTCGGATCTTGCCTCCTAGCAGCTTGTAAACCGGAACGCCGGCCGCTTTGCCGGCGATGTCCCACAGGGCCATCTCGATGGCACTGACGGCGCTTCCCCAGGGCTTGAAAGCGCCCATCCTGCGAATCTTGAGCATGACGCGCTCGACGTCGGTGGGGTCCTCACCAAGGATCATTTCCTTATAAAACAGGACGTGAGGTTTCAGGTAGGACTTGGCGGTCTCAACGGCGCCCAGTCCGTGAATGCCCTCGTCTGTGTTAATCCTAACGACAGGGTTCTGGCCTATGACGGCGCATTTCAGATCGGTGATTTTCATATATTCTGTCCTTTGACAATAGGGCGCCAGGTATCAGGTTTCCAGGTGTCAGGGGCCGCGGCGCTTCACTCCGTTCAGCATGACAGTCTGAGCGAGTGGTGTATCATCGGCGCTCAGAGGATATTATGTCACAGCATTTGATTAGCTGATCCGCCGCCGAGTAGGATGGCCTGGAGGCCCAGATGATAATCGACACCCACGCCCATATCTACAGTCCCGATGAGATCGCATATCCAACGATTGACGACCCATACCGGCCTCCGTCGGGCACGGGAGACCCCGATCACCTGCGCTCGGAGATGCAGCGGCGGGAGTTGACCGCGTCGTGTTCATCCAGACCTCGACCTTTTACCGATGGGACAATCGGTACGTGCGAGACGTCTCCGATAGCTCCCGAGACTGGGGCGTCGGAGTCTGCACCCTCGACCCGGACGACCCTCACAGCCCTGACATCCTGAGGGCCTTCGTGGAGTGGCACAACTTCCGAGGGATGCGCAGCATTCAGGCGGCAGACGGACGTTACGACCATCCAGGAGTCCGCGACCTGTGGTCCCAGGCTACAGAGTTGGGCATCGTCATCAACTCGCTGATACCCCTCCAGGCGGCTGACGAGTTGGCGACGCTGTTGGGCGAATTCCCAAACCTGCGGGTGGTGTTGGACCACTGCCTATCCCTGACCGCCGGACCGTATTTCGATGCCACCGTCGCCAAAGTCCTGGAGCTTGCCCGGTTCCCCAACCTGTATGCCAAGCTGACATTCTTGGGTTCAGGTTCTGGGCAGCGTTATCCTTTCGAGGACATGCACGAACCTCTAAAACGATTCATCGACGCCTATGGCCCGGAGCGGTGCGTTTGGGGTTCGGACTTTCCGACGGAGTTGTGGTGCCCAAAGGTTGACTACGCAGGGCACCTGCGATTGTTCCAAGAAGGGCTTGGACTGTCACCATCGGAGCAGAGCGCGATTCTTGGAGACACGGCGCAGAAGCTGTGGTTCGACCCGCTCGACTGAGATTCCACGAACATCGGAGGCGAAAATGCCCGAATTAGGGCCACTGATCGGACAGGGTCAACAGGCCGAAATTTATGCCTGGGACGACGGCAGAGTGGTTAAGCTGTTCTTTGAGAAATTCAGCCAGGAGAGCGTCGAGCGCGAGGCGATGCTGACTGGAGCGGTCGCCGCGACTGGACTTCCTGTGCCTCAGATATTCGACACGGTGCAGATCGACGGAAGGCACGGTTTCGTCATGAGCAGAGTCGAGGGCATTTCGCTGCTGGACAGGTTCGGCTCCAAACCCTGGGGACTGCTGGGCGACGCCAAGCTGTTCGCCAGTCTTCACGCTCAGGTTAACGCCACTCAATCCGATGACCTCCCGCCCCTGCGAGAGCATTTGCGGGCCAGCATCACAGAAGCTGGAGTCCTGCCTGACGAGTGGAAGGCCGAGGCCCACACAGTGCTGAACGCCCTGCCCGATGGAGATTTCGTTTGCCACGGAGACTTTCACCCTGACAACGTGATGATAACCTCCGACGGTCCGGCGATAATCGACTGGCCAGCAGCCCATAAAGGCTCTCCCGCAGCGGATTTCGCGCGAGCGCTGGTCGTGCTGATGACCGCCACTCTGCCCGCCCATATTCCCAGGTTCCAGAGACTGATGATGGACGCCGGGCGCGCCCTGTTCACTCACACCTACCGCAAACACTACCGTCGCACTACCCGAATGAATCCAGATTACGTCCGCGCCTGGATGCTGCCCATCTGCGCCGCCAGGTTCAACGAGAACCCCGTCAACGACATGCCCGCCCTCCACCGACTCATGGCAAAACTCATCAACGAAGGTTGAGTCCGCCAGACCTTATCACGTCGCCACCTGTGCGATAATCAGCCGGAACATTTCCAAAGGATTGCGCATGTTCGAGCGCGATCTATCGTTAAACACAATCATCTCTGAGGAGCTTGAAGAATGGCAGAAACCAGATTGCGGATAGGCGTTATCGGAGTGGGGTTCGGGGCCACGGTTCATATCCCCGCCTTTCAGTCCGAGGGGCTGGACGTGGTGGCAGTCTGCGCTCGACGCGAAGAGCGGGCCGCCGAGGCCGCCCAGCGGTTCGGTATTCCAAACGCCTTCACCGACTACCGCGAGATGCTCCAGATGGACGGCCTCGACGCTGTCAGCATCGTCAGTCCCGTTGCCAACCACTATCAGATGACGATGGACGCCCTGGATGCCGGAAAGCACATCATCTGCGAAAAGCCGTTTACTCAGAATCAGGCGGAGGCTCATGAAGCGTGGCAGAAGGCCGATGCCGCTGGACTCACAGGCATGATCGCCCACGAGTTCCGGTTCGCGTCGGGCCGCATGAGGGTGAAGGAGCTTGTCGACGAAGGATACATCGGCCAGCTACACATGGCGCTCATGAAACTGATCATCGGCCCGCGCGGAGGTTTCAAGGCTCGACCTCTCAGCGGCGGAGACGACGCCTCCAGTGGCGGGGGCTTCCTGGGAGGTCTCGGCTCTCACTATATCGACTGCCTGCGTCACTGGTTCGGCGAGGTCGAGTCGGTGTCAGGCCAACTGGACACCCACTTCGGCGACCGCATCCACCCCGACTCTGGAGAGACCGTGCAGGCAACCTCCGACGACACCTTTCACATTGTCCTGCGCTTTGTGAATGGAGGCTGGGGCACAATGATCGGCACCAGCGCCGCGCCCTTTGGCCCTGGCGGAGGCATCGAAATCTTCGGGCGGGACGGAACACTGATAACACCCCACACCGGCCTGGGATTCAACCCGCCGCCGTTGGGTAAAATCCTGGGAGGCAAACCCGGAGACAACGTCCTGTCCGAGCTTCCAATCCCCGACCGTCTGGAGCCATTCTCCGACGACCGGGACGACCGCATGATGCCCTTCCGCCTCCTGACCCGCGAGTTTCTGCGAGGCATCGAAGAGGGGATTTCGCCTTCCCCTAATTTCGAAGACGGCTACCGCTGCCAGCAGATTTTGGACGCAGTGCATGAATCATCGGAGTTCGGTCGAAAAGTCTCGATTCAATGAGATTTCGGACGTCCCTGTTTGCTCTCGTTCTCATGTTCTTGCTGACTGTCGCCTGTGCCAGCCCTGTCGGCGACGATACCATATCGCCCGAACAGTGGGCCGAACTGTTGAAAACTCAGACGCCGCCTCCAACCATCCGGCCCAGTGTGGTCCCAACACCAACGGTCATTCAGGCTCCAACCCCAACCCGGATTCCAGGGCCGACGGCAACGCGCGCGCTCAGTCCGACGCCATCATCGCCGTCCGCTCCGTCGGGCGGCATCACGACGAACAGCACAGCCACCGACTCATGGATCATCGTCGAATCGCAGGGAGTGGACCACGTCATCCCTGGCGAGGAGCACGATAGCTACAACACCAGGCCCGCAACGTCGGGCTGGCACTTCGGAGCGCCCGTGGCTCCGGCCAGATGGGGCATCCACACAATCCCGCTGCCAGACGAGGTGCTGGTTCACAACCTTGAGCATGGCTACATCAACGTCCACTATGACTGTCCTGACGGGTGCGACGAGCTCGTGGCCCAGCTATCCGAGCTTGTAAATCAAGCGACAGACCTCGGCGCCAAAGTGCTGATGAGTCCGTACCCCGACATGGACACCAGAATCGCAATGACAGCCTGGACAGTCATCGACAAATTCAACGATTTCGACGAGCTAAGAATGGTCGAGTTCATAATAGCCCACGAAAGCTCGCCGGTATCTCCGGAGGCCAACGTATCGCGGTAGAGGTTGAATGTTGCTGTGATCACAAGACTGAAGATGCTGAAACCACGTTACATTTGTAGTCTTTCGTTGCAGGGATGTGAAGATGTCCCTGCAACATGAAACTGCAATTTTGAAGGGACGCTCGGCTAAGCTTGAAGGTCTCGAAGATGTATATCTTGCTTCAACTTAGTGCGACCCGTGGACAACGGACATCACAATCCGATCATCCTAAGAAACCAGAGGTTTGAAATGAGCGGGAGGAGAATCGCCCTTTTGGGATTGCTGCAAGCTCTGGGAACCTGCCTTTACGTGGCTCTGGTGGTGTCCCTGATACTGATTGCTGATTCCGTGCTACCCGATTCGGAAGTTGACGATCATGTGTTCGCGCAGGTTCTACTAGGGGTTGCCGGGCTCGTGTTTTTCATCGTCTCCGCGTGCATAAGCGGGTCGCTGGTCCTCGGATACCCTGTCGTGCTGGCATTGAACCAGCGCATCCGAGAGGCATTTATACTGGTTGCAGTTACCGTAGCTTGGCTTGTGATGGTGCTGGTCGGTGTGGGCGTCGTCATCGCTTTAGTGAACTACTAATGTCGTCACGCATATCATCGCATCACAGGGAGTTTTGGGTAAAGGTTCACAGAATACATCACAGGAATTCCGCAGCGTGTCGGCTGAAACACAAGAGAGCAGATGCTGAGTAGCATGTTACATTTCGTAGCCTTTTGTTGCACGCAGCCACACACGCTCTAGTTACGACAAACCTGTAACGCCTCACCTCTGGGAGATGTAACAGGCATGATTGCTCAGAGAATGTTAAATTGATGTTCCGCCCGAACTCAGGCCATTCCCGCTCAATACCGGCTTCGAATCGGACGACCTTACCCACAATGTTAGGCTTAATACATGACAATTGTTGCTGGACTTGCAGATCCCGGGTCGAACTCGCTGATTTTTATCGCTGACTCGCGATTAACTCGTCAAAGTGACCAAGCTCACTACGACGTGTGTCAGAAAATTGCTCGGATTGGAAATCACGGTTTGGTCGGTTTCTCCGGTGATGTAAAGAAATGTGGCGAGGTGTGTTCATGGATAGCAGGAACATACAAGAAACGAGGAGTTGCTTGGCTAAATGATGAATCTGAAGTCATGTATCTTCTCAGACATGTCGGCGTTCTCGGGCAACCGGACTCAAATAGCTTCATGGTGGCGTTTATGGACGATACAAATCCCTTTACAAGCGACGATCCGCTTCCAACCGGTGATCCTCGAGCCACATTGGTGCGATTCTCTTCGAGAGGCGAATACGAACGCAAGACTTTGGGAATCGAAATTATCGGCTCTGGTTCGGAGGTAATTGAAGATTTCGATCTTCAAACAGTTGTCAAAGTCATGAATTTCGGGGGAACTGGTCGGAAGGGAATCGCTCTAGCTCATCGATCCCTTCTGTTATCTGAGTGGGTGGTCGGTGGAGCAAGAAAACGAGGCATAAGTTCCGTCGGTGGACTAATGCAAGTCCACTTTGTTGAGTCTAGGGGTGTCAGGGCTGTAACTTACGAGCGCTGGGTTCATTTGGACGAGCATCATGGCACCTATGTGCGCATGGAAATTGACGATGATGGAGCCTGGCTTCAGGTTCACGAGCCGACAAATTTGCGCGTACCCTTGCGATTCCCTGGTGACACAGACTTCCTGGACGCTGGCGATTCGAAAGATCACAATTTCGAACTCGAACGGTTGCTGACTCTGGATTCTCCAGGGGTCAAACGAACGCCAAATCCAGTTGAAATCTATAGGCCCATCACAACAGGTGATGACGGTTGGATTGTGCGGACGCCATGAAACGCATGCAAGGAAGCACAAAGAAGACGATGCAACGTTTTACAACAGATCGTTACATCTGTCCGGCCAATACTCGCGAAATCAGGCAAAGCAAATGTTGAGAAGATTCGTTCGCGCCGGTGCCAGTGCGACGAGATGCGCACACTTATGTAACGCCGAACATAGCTGACCAACAATCGGAGTTTAGGATCATTGGGTTACAATCGCTCAACCGCAGGTTACATAGGCAATTTTCGGGCAAATCAGTGTGTTCTTGACATCGTTTTCAGGTCAATCCACGCCTGTAATTGCCTCAACGTTAAACCCACTGCTATAGTGGTTACATAGGAAAACGAATGAATAAGCGGCAGGGATACCTGTCTGAATGACCAAACATCGGGCTAAGAGTGCTGCTTGGCTCAATGGAGTCAAGGAGTACAATCACTGAATTTCGAACAACTTAACCTCAGCAAACGTGTGCTTGATGCCGTTAGAGACACAGGCTACACGACCCCCACCCCTATCCAGGAACAGGCCATTCCCGTCGCCCTCGAAGGACGCGACCTCATGGGTCTGGCTCAAACCGGCACAGGCAAGACTGCCGCCTTCATGCTCCCGATTCTCGAACGACTGCTCACAGGCCCTCTGGGTCCGGTGCGCGCTCTTATCGTCGCTCCGACTCGCGAGCTTGCAGAACAGATTTACGAGACGGCCGTCGAGTTTGGAAAGTACACGAAGATTCGAAGCGTCGCCATCTATGGCGGCGTGAACAAGAACCCACAGGTCAAGAAGCTGAATCGCGGCGCCGAGATTGTCGTCGCCTGCCCCGGCCGCCTGCTGGACCACGTCCGAGACGGCTCAATCGACATCTCCAAGGTCGAAGTGCTGGTGCTGGACGAGGCCGACACGATGTGCGACATGGGCTTTCTGCCCGACATTCGTCGCATTCTCAACTTGGTGCAGAACCGTAAACAGACGATGTTCTTCGCGGCCACGATGTCCGATGATATTCGGTACCTCTCCAGAGATATGCTCGATGACCCGGCCACGGTGCAGATAGGCATTATCGCGCCGGCGAAGACGGTCTCCCACGCTCTCTTCCCAGTTATGGAAGCTCTCAAGAAGCAACTGCTGATGGAGATTCTGGATCATACGGCGACAGGACGGGTGATGGTCTTCACGCGCACCAAACACCGCGCCCGCAGGCTGGCCGGAGACCTGGAGAACAAGAAATATCGCGTGGCCGCCCTCCAGGGCAACATGGCGCAGAACAAGCGCCAGCAGTCCATCAACGGGTTCCGCAACGGCAAGTACGACATACTGGTCGCCACCGACGTTGCGTCTCGTGGCATCGATGTTACCGATGTCTCCCATGTGATCAACTTCGACATGCCCAACACGGTTGACGCCTACATCCACCGTATCGGACGCACAGGTCGAGCGGAGAACACCGGCGAGGCGTTCACCTTCATGCTGCCTGAGGACATGACGCTGGTGCGCAGGATCGAAGATGTTCTGGGCGAACAGATCGAGCGACGACGACAGCCCGATTTCGCCTACGGCAACTTCAACCCCGACGTGTACACCCCAAGAGGCGGAACCAAATCTCGGCGTCGAGGCTCAGGACGGACGCAACGGCAAGCTCCACCACCCGCCCCCAAGCAACAGGTCACCAGATCTCGCTATGGCAGGCAGGCCCAGCAGGAGCCGGATGGCGCATCAACTCCAAGATCAGAGTCGCGGCCAGCGGTGAAATCGACCCAGCCACGACCGAACAATGGGAACAGTCCCAACGGCCCTCGGAGGCGACGTCCCCGACGCCGACGGAACCCCACTCCAGCGACAAACGCCGCAGATTAACGGCTAGTCGTCCCCAGGTGAACCTTCAGATGTCCGTGTCCTCGCCGCCCTGCGGTTGACGGGCACGGGCTCTTTTGCGCTCGGAGGCGGGTTGTTCTCTGCGGGATGCACCGGTATCTGACGATCACGTGACGGCGGACGATTGGGCCTTATGTCGCGCTGATTGGTCCTCTTCGGCTCCACGACCTTTCCGTCCTGGATTTCATGGTCCAGCCACCACTTCCACGACGTTGTTCGGTTGCCGAATCCCAGCCGGTCATCCAGCCATATGAGCGCCTTCCTGACCGCCGGCACATTGATGGCGAACCACAGCGGAATCCGATGCTGAAACAGGCCCCGCTTGTTGAATGGGCACACCTTCATGCACCGCCCGCAGCCCGAGCCTGCCGGATTGGTGACCCGATAGCGGGTGCAGGACTCAACGTCGGGCTTCCACATCTCGTACCCGTTGAACATAACCTTGTCACCAAAGGATATGGCTCCGGGAGGGCACTCGCGGGCGCACTTTTTGCACTTACTGCAAAAATCCTGAAGGCCGAAGTCGATGGGCTTGTCGGTGGCCATCGGCAGGCTGGTGGTTACCACGGCGGTCTTGAATCGAGGTCCGAGGTACGGATTCAGGACCACCTCCCCTATGCGGCTCAACTCTCCAAGGCCGGCCAGCAGTGTCAGGGGCAGTTGCAGCACCTGGCTGTCGGCATTGGAATGAGCGCGGGCCTCGTATCCAAGCTCACGGATGTATCCGGCAACGGTGGTGGATATGGTCGAGCCTTTGAGGTAGGCTCGGTAGCTCTGAGCGCCGCTGATCCAATCGTCGCCGCTGGATGCCCGTGAGGTCTCATAACCCTGGTCTAGCAGCATGACGATAGCGTATTTGTGGCGCGGCTCAATGGGCTCACCGTCCAGATCGTGAGAGTACCATGCGTACTCCGGGACTTCGCATATGCCCACGATGTCCGCGTCCAGAAAATGACACAGAGCTTTGATGTGCTCGGCTCTCTCCTGCAAGCTGTCGGGCATGGGGGCTTTATCAGGCGCGACTTCTCCATCATGTATGGGCAACTGAGTCGCCATGACTTTGCCATGCGCTTTCGACAACGGGTACTTGGCCACAAAACGAGGGTACTCTCGTTGGGGTTTGGAGCCTAAGTCTCCAAATCGAGCGCGCATGAAGAAGTTGGCCCGTTGCGGCACGCGGGGCACGTCGTCGGTGATCTTGGTCGTCGGCTCATCGACCCGTTTGATTTTCTCCATCGGGTACTTTCCGAGATGAACGGGCCGCTTGCTTCGCGAGAATATCCCCGTCGTTTCCCCCTCACGATTTCAAAGAGTGTCAGTCTCGGGCTTTGGCCAAAGTTATCAGCATGAGGCCGAGGCCGCAAATCAGACGTTGACGGAGTTCGACTATTGGCAGACAATCAGGTCTCTGGCAGGGAAACACTGTGTTGAGAAATACGTCGCCATGCTGAGCGGAGGCGAAGCATCCGGTCAGCATAATGCCAGCTCTTTCTACTGACACCAGATTCTTGTGTATTGAAAAGGTGTTAATGTAGCGGTGTTGGAGGGTGCGGCAGGCCGTAAGATTCTTGGTCATAATAGACCGTGCCGAAGCAATAGCCGCCGCACCCAATCTCATAGTAAGCCCGAACAGTTGCTTGGGCATAACAGCCCGAACTTGCAAGGATGGGACATCATGAGTAACGACACTCTTAGTGACACAGTTATCGGAATCGACGTTAGCAGTAAATGGCTGGACATCCATGTCCTTCCAGCAGACAAGGCAGAGAGGTTCGCCAACGATCCTGAGGGTATAGCCTCGGTAGTGGAGCTGTCCAATGAGTTGGATGTGAGCTTGGCGGTGATGGAGTCCACAGGAAGTTACGAGATGGCCCTGGCCGTGGAGTTGGGGCTGTCTGACGTGCCTACAGCGGTGGTCAATCCTCGTCAGGTCAGAGACTTTGCCAGGGCTATGGGAATCCTTGCCAAGACCGACACTCTGGACGCAAAGGCTATAGCCCAGTTCGCGCAAAGAGTGCGACCAGAGCCTCGCGCGCTGCCGGATCACCAAGCCCGAGTTCTCAAGGCTATGGTGGCTCGTAGAGTTCAACTCATACAGATGATAACGATGGAGAAAAACCGTTTGCACCGAGCGTTGATCCCTGTTCACCGCCGTGTCACCGACCATATAGCCTACATAGAAACAGAGCTTTCGGACATAGACGACGACATTGCTAGAGCTATCGAGAACTCGCCTATCTGGAGAGACAAAGAGAACCTGCTCAGAGACGTTCCTGGCATAGGTCCAGTCAGTTCGATGACGTTTATCGCGGCTCTTCCCGAGTTGGGCACACTGAGCAGGCAGAAGATAGCCACTCTGGTAGGAGTTGCGCCTATGAACCGAGACAGCGGGTCCTATCGAGGCAAACGCTCTATCTGGGGAGGTCGATCTCGGGTCAGGCGTGCCTTGTACATGGCACGCATGGTCGCTGTCCGGTATAACCCGACAATCAAGGCGTTTCATGACCGATTGATAGAGGCTGAAAAGCCAAAGAAAGTAGCCATCATAGCGTCCATGCGCAAGCTGTTGACTATGGTCAACGCCATGCTCAGGGACGGCACCCGATGGGGACAGCCCCGCTTCGTTACGGCTGATCAAACGCAAGTAACTCCTTCTGCTTAAAGACAGTTGCTTCGAGGCCACTCTCAGAATGG